>JAYVSF010000135.1:0-9756 GCA_043775605.1 Myxococcales bacterium | reverse complement strand
CATCGAGGTTGACCTTGTCGCTCGCGTCGCCCTTCTGGCGGATGACCTCGATGATGTTGTCCTTGCCCTTGGCCGCTGGCGCGTTGGCCACCCGCACCGCGTCGAGCTCCTTGATCGCGGCCGGGTTCTGGATGAGCAGGCCGAGCGCGCCGTAGAACGCCATCTTGTCGACGGCGCGGACCTCGAACTCCGGCATCACCCACGCCATGTAGTCCTTCTCCATCGCGCCGTCGCCGTACCGCTGCGACAGCAGCGCCGCGAAGTGGCCGAAGTTGCGGCTCTCCTCGGCGAGCTGCTTGGTGTCGAACGCGATGAACATCTTCCAGAGCTTGCCCTGGAAGAAGAAGAAGAACCGGCGCTGGTTCTTGCCGCCCTCGTTCTCCCAGTAGAACAGCATCGACTCGCCGGTGTTCTGGCGGAACTCCTCGTCGATGAGCGAGACGTCCCAGCCCGACTTCTTGCCGTCGAACTCGACCAGCGACTGCTTGACCCGGGTCAGCTCCTTGCCCTTCTCCTTGCGGAGCTTGTCCTGGGTATAGACGTCGCTGGTGGACTTGATCTGCTCGGCGTAGCGCTCGTCGATCTGCTTGGTGAGCTGGCCGATGATCTCGTCCTTGCTCATGCCCCAGGTGTAGGCACCCATGAGCTCGGCCATCGCCTTCTTCTGCTCGGGGGTGGCGCCGGGCGCGGCCGCCGGCTTGACCACCTTGGTCGGCTTGACCACCTTGACCGGCGGCTTCTTCTTGCCGCGGGCCCAGGCGTCGTCGGCGTGGCCGCCGAGGACCAGGCCCAGAGCGAGTGCGATGGCGGCGTAGGGGCGAGACGAGCGCAGCATGAGCTTCTCCACGTGAGGCGGTGGCGGGCAGTCTACCAGCATGTGGGAGGCCGCGCCGCCTCCGTTCTGACGCACGACCACGGCCCGGGATTCACCGCGCAGCGGCAGGCCCGGGTGGGCATGCGTTGACGCCCGCGGGGGTGGGCGTACAGTGCGCGGCGCATGCCCGATCTGGTCATCGGCAGCCGTCGCTACACGCCGCAGCGGGCCCTGCGCGCCACCGGCATGCTGGTCGGCCTGGTGGTGACCGCGTTCGTGGTTGCCTACTTCATCTACCGGCGGTCGGTGGCCTACGACGTGCCCAGCGGCCAGCCCGCGTCGGCCCCGGTGGTGCTGTTCCAGCCCATGCCCGGCGCCGCGCCGCTGCTGCGCTGGGGCAAGTCCACCCTCACCACCCTCGGCGATATCCAGGTGCTGCGGACCGGCGGCGAGCCGTTCGCGATCGGCGCCGCCCATGGCCGGCTGCTGGCCGAGCGCCTGCCAGCGGTGGTCGGCTCGCTGGCTCCGACCATCGACGCCATCATCGGCAACAGCGGCATGTTCGGCCGCTGGACCCGGGGCATGCGCAAGGAGTGGCGACTGCGGTTCGTCGACGACGGCTTCACCGACGCGCACCGCAAGGGCCTGGCCGGCATGCTGCGCGGGGCCCGAGCGAGCGGGGTCTCGCTGTCGTACGCGTCGTTGATCCGCGAGGAGGCCGCGCTCGACATCGGCATGCCGGCGCCATGGACCGCCGAGGCCGATCGCCGGGGCCTGACCCGCGCGCTCACCATCGTCGCGCCCCAGGCCGGCGCCGCCGCGGTCCGACTGTGGGTCGGCCACACCCTGGCCCTGCCCGGCACCGGTGACGGCGGCGACGCGATGACGCCGGTGGTCAGCCTGGTCAGGCCGACCGGCAAGATCGCGTGGGCCGGGGTCGGCTGGCCCGGACTGCTCGGCGTGGTCACCGGCATCAACGCCGAGGGTCTGGTGGTCACCGTCCATCCGGTGCGGACCCGCGACGTCCGCGCGACGCGCACCGCCCGGCCGATCACGGTGCTGGCCCGCGACGTCCTCGAGAACGCCCACGACCTCGACCAGGCCATCAAGCTGATCGAGACCACCGCGACCCTCGGCGCCGCCGCCTACGTCGTGGTCGACGGCCAGCGCGGCACCTGGGCCGTCGTCGAGCGCAGCCCGAGCCGGGTCGCGGTGCGGCGGGCGCCGGCCGAGGCCGCGGTCGGCGATCTGTTCGACTCCCAGACCTTCGCCGACGATCCCGAGAACGATCGGGCGCGGCGGATCTCGGCCAGCCCGCAGCGGGTGGCGCGCGCGCTCCGCCTGCTCAAGACCCTGCCGGCCGACGCCGCCGCCGCCGCCGCCGTGCTACGCGATCACCGCGGCCTCGAGGACGAGGGCCTGCCGGTCGGCCATCGCGGCGCGATTGACGACGCCGCGGCGGTGCAGGTCGTGCTGTTCGATCCGGCGTCGCTGGCGATGTGGGTCGGCGACGGGCCGGGCGCGAGCGCGCGGCTGCGGGCGTTCGATCTGCGTCACGAGCTGCGCGGCGAGGGTGACCGGCCGATCCCGCCGGCCGATATCGCGGCCGAGCCCGACGCCGATCCCCAGCTGGTCCTGGCCGCGGCCCAGGCCCGGGTCGAGCTCCGCGCCGCCCGCAAGGCATGGCGGGCCGGCTCACGGGCGCGCGCTCTCGAGCTGGCCGCGCGCGGGCTGGCCCGGGCCCCCAGCCTGCCCGAGGCCCTGTTGCTGCGCGGCACCCTGGCCGCCGCCGCCGGAGATCGCGTCGAAGCCGTGGCGGCGTGGCAGCGCTGGATCGACGTCGGTCGCGACGATCCCGGCGCCGAGGTCACGGTGCGCGCGGCGCTGACGCCCTAGAACGCCGGCGACGAGACGGATCGTAATCGATCCGCGACAGTGGCCAGGGAATTCGCCCCTGTACGTTTGCCAGTGAACCAGGCGTGCGCTCGCCACCGAGATCGGGGACAATCGTGCCCGGGATGAACTGCCCGACGTGTCAGACGCCGATCCCGCCGGGCGCGCGGTTCTGCGGAGTGTGCGGTCACCAGCTCCAGCAGCCGGCGCCCGCGGCGCGCCCGATCGCGGGCCCTCCTCTGGCCCAGGCGCCAGTGGCCGCGCGCAATCCGTCGGTCGGTGCGATCGCGCCGGTGGCCGCGCGCAATCCGTCCGTCCCCGCGATCGCACCGGTCGCCGGTCCGGCCTCGAGTCCGGGCTCCGCTCCCGTCACCGCTCCGCCCAAGGCCGCAGGCTCTCGCTTTCCGGCCGGCTACAAGCCTCGGGTCCGCGAGGATCCATTCCTCGGCGTCACCCTCAACGGCCGCTTCAAGATCGAGTCCAAGCTCGGCGAGGGTGGCTTCGGCGCGGTCTACAAGGGCACCCAGGTCCACACCGGTCGCAAGGTCGCGCTCAAGCTCCTGCACCCGGAGATGACCCGCGACGAGAACCTGGTCGCGCGCTTCCGGCGTGAGGGCCTGGTGCTGTGCAACCTGTGCGACCCGCACACCATCACCACCTACGACTTCGACGCCACGCCCGACGGCACGCTGTACATCGCGATGGAGCTGCTCGAGGGCAAGAGCCTGCATCAGGTCTTCCACAGCGAGGCGCCGATCGCGTGGGCGCGGGTGCTGAAGATCATCTCGCAGATGTGCAGCTCGCTCGGCGAGGCTCACCGCCAGAACATCGTCCACCGCGACCTCAAGCCCGAGAACATCTACCTCGAGAACCGCGGCGGCGATCTCGAGTTCGTGAAGATCCTCGACTTCGGCATCGCCAAGGTGATGCGTGGCGACAACTCGGTCGACCCGCAGGCGCCGCAGCTCACCGCGACCGGCCAGACCCTCGGCACCCTCGAGTACATGTCGCCCGAGCAGCTGATGGGCAAGGCGCTCGACGGCCGCAGCGACGTCTACGCGCTCGGCGTGCTGATGTACGAGCTCCTGACCGGGCGCCTGCCCTTCCCCGAGGCCAAGGGTCCGGCCGCGCTGATCACCGCGCAGCTCAAGCAGACGCCGAAGCCGCCGTCGGCGGTCCATCCCCAGGGCGACGTCCCGGCCGGCGTCGATCGCATCGTCCTGCGCGCGCTCGAGAAGGACAAGAACAACCGCTTCCAGGACGTCGGCCTGCTGGCGGCCGCGGCCACCGAGTGCATCGCCAGCGGCGGCACCTGGGGTCGCGACGAGAGCGGCCCGATGCGGCTGCCGGGCACGCCCAGCGCGCCGCCGGCGCAGGCCGCGCCGCCGCAGGCTCAGGCGCGATCGCCGGGCTCGGCGCCCAACCTGATGCCGCCGCCCGATCCGCTGCCGCTGGTCGGCACCCCTGGCCCGATGGCGCCGCGCTCGGGTGGCTCCGCGCCCAACCTCATGCCCAGGCCGCCGGGCCCCGCGCCGCTGGTCGGCACGCCCGGCCCGATGCTGCCGCGCTCGGGTGGCTCGGCCCCCAACCTCAGGATGCCGCCGCAGGACCCGGGACCGCAGGCGTCGGATCCGCGCCTGGCGCCGTACCAGGCGGGCGCGAGTGGACCGATGCCGGGGCCGCAGGGCTCGGATCCGCGGCTCGCGCCGTACCAGCTCGGCCCCAACGGCCCGACCCAGCCAATGAACCCGGGGCCGATGCCGCCGGCGCAGGGCTACCCGCCGGCGCAGGGCTATCCGCCGCAGCCGGGCTATCCGACACCGCCGCCGCCGCTGGCCCCGCGCTCGCGCAAGAAGCTGTGGTTGACGATCGGCATCTTCGTCGCGGCCCTCGCGGTCGGCGTCGCGGCGGCCCTCGTCTTCACGCTGTAGCGCCCGGACCTTCCGGGCCCGCCTACTTCTGGTAGGTCGCCTTCCACTGGCTGTACGGCATCCCGTACACGATCTCGCGCGCGGCCTCGTCGGTCAGCTCGACGCCGCGCTCGGCGGCGGCGGCCCGGTACCACTTGGAGAGGCAGTTGCGGCAGAAGCCCGCCAGGTTCATGACGTCGAGGTTCTGGACGTCGGTGCGCTCGCGGAAGTGCTGGATCAGCCGGCGGAAGGCGGCGGCCTCGACCTCGAGGCGGGTCTGATCGTCGAGAGTGGGCACGGTCCCAGGGGTGTCGCTCATGGCGAACTCTTAGCAGGGCGGCGCGCCGCGCGCACCGTGCTACACCCCGCGGCCATGACCCAGGCGGTCCAGACGCTCGACAAGGACGGCACGCCGATCCACCTCATCGGCACCGCGCACGTGTCGGCGCGCTCGGTCGAGGAGGTCCGCGAGGTCATCGCCCGGGTCAAGCCCGACGTGGTCTGCGTCGAGCTGTGCCAGGGTCGCTACGATGCGCTCACCCGCGAGGGTGCGTTCCGCGAGCTCGACGTCTTCAAGGTCGTGCGCGAGGGCAAGGGCCTCTACCTGCTCGCCCACCTCGCGCTCGGCAGCTACCAGCGACGGATGGGCGCGGCCCTAGGGGTCAAGCCCGGCGCCGAGCTGCTGGCCGCGATCGAGGCCGCGAAGGCGATCGGCGCGCGGGTCGAGCTGGTCGATCGCGACATCCACACCACGCTGAAGCGGACCTGGGCCAACCTCGGCCTGTGGAAGCGGAGCCAGCTCCTGGCCTCGCTGCTGGTCGGCTTCGAGGACGGCGGCGAGCCCGAGCCAGCCAAGGGCAAGGCCAAGGGAGACGCCAAGCCCAAGGCCGACGACGCCGCGAGCCCGGCGACGACGCCGGCGACGGCGACCAGCGCGCTGACCGGGGTCGCGCCCGACGCGTTGACCGCCGACGACATCGAACAGCTCAAGGAGCCGAAGGCGCTGTCGGAGATGCTGGCCGAGCTGGCGCGGGCGCTGCCCGAGATCAAGAAGCCGCTGATCGACGAGCGCGACGCGTACCTCATGTCCGGCATCGAGGCCGCCGCGAAGGGCGCGCGCGAGGTGGTGGCGGTGGTCGGCGCCGCCCACGTCCCGGGCATGCGCGCGCAGTTCGGCAAGCCGGTCGACCGCGCGGCCCTGGCCCGACTGCCGTCGCCGTCGAAGGTGTGGACCGCGATCAAGTGGCTGGTCCCGATCATGCTGGTGGCCGGCCTGGTCTGGGGCGCATTCCACTCCAAGAACGTCAGCGCCAGCGACGTCGTCGAGGCGCTGATCCTGCCGACGTCGATCGGCGCCGGCACCCTGACGCTGCTCGGCGGCGGCACCCTCCTGAGCGTGCTGTCGGCGGTGCTGATCGCGCCGATCGCCGCGATCCATCCGCTGCTCGGCACCGGCATGGTGGTCGGCGTGGTCGAGGCCTGGCGACGCAAGCCGACCGTCGAGGACTGCGAGCGCCTGCCCGACGACATCGCCAGCTGGCGCGGCTTCTTCCGCAACCCGGTGCTGCGCATCCTGCTGGTCGCAGTGCTGTCGGGCCTGGGCACGATGATCGGCATGTGGGTCGGCGCGTTCTGGATCGCGACGAAGCTGTAGCGTCGCGCGCCCGGGCGTGACCGCCCGGTGACACGTCGGTGACGTCGCGCGCGCCCGGCGGATCGAGCCGGCGCCCTGCGCGCGGCCGGTGTACCGTCCCCACCATGAAGCGTCGCGAAGCACTGAAGACCCTGGGCGCGATGGCTGGCGCCGCCGGCGTCGCGCGGGTGTTGCCGGCCTGTGGCGACAACCTCGGCGATCCGTTGCCGGTCGGCATCCACAACATCGTCGTCGTGATGATGGAGAACCGGTCGTACGATCACCTGCTGGGCGCCCGCGCGTTCGAGGGCAAGCCCGGCGACGGCCTGGCCATGACCATGACCAACCCCGACCTCGACGGTCACCCGGTCGGCATCTACAAGTCGCCGGCGACCCAGGCGGCGATGTGCGTGCCCGATCCGCCCCACGGCTGGGACTCGTCGCACCTGCAGTGGTCGAGCACCACCAACCAGGGCTTCCTCACCGAGTTCCAGAAGGACCACGGCAACGACCGCACGCTGACCCACGTCATGGAGTACCTCGACCGGACCCACGTGCCGGTCACCTGGTCCCTGGCCGACGACTACACCACCTGCGATCGCTACTTCTGCTCGGTGATGGGGCCGACCTGGCCCAACCGGATGTACTGGTTCTCGGGCGACTCGGGCGGGCTCAAGGTCAACACGTTCCCGACCGGCGGCTTCAGCTGGCCGTCGATCTTCCACCGCCTCGACGCCAAGGCCGTGACCTGGCGCTACTACTACACCGACCTGCCGGTGATCGCGCTGGTCGACACCATCGACAAGGTCGGCCGCATCTTCGACGTCTCCGAGTTCTACAACGACGCGATGCTCGGCCGGCTGCCGTCGGTGACCTACCTCGATCCCGGCTTCGGCATGAACGACGACCACCCGCCCCACCACCCGGCGCTCGGTCAGCAGTTCCTGGCCTCGGTCTACACCGCGCTCGCGACCTCGCCACAGTGGAACAACACGCTGCTGGTCGTGACCTACGACGAGCACGGCGGGTTCTTCGATCACGTGTCGCCGCCGATGACCACCGGCGACGCCCGCGCCGCCGACGGCTTCGACCAGCTCGGCTTCCGGGTGCCGACGTTGATCGTCGGGCCGTACGTCAAGCCCGGCCACGTCTCCAGCATCACCTACGATCACTGCTCGGTGCTGCGCCACATCGAGCAGCACTTCGACCTCGAGCCGTGCAACGCCCGCACCGCCGCCGCCACCGACCTCAGCGACGCGCTCGATCTCGAGGCGCTCGCCGCCGGCACGCCGCGGGCGCCGACCCCGATCCCGGCAGTCGACTTCGACGCGTCGACGCTCGGCGGCGACTGCCTGACCCGGCTCAAGCCGGCCCACGATCTGTTCCGGATCGCGGACGAGCACCCCGAGCTGTTCGCCGGCTACGACCGGCGCGACCGGATCCTCGAGCAGGTCTACGCGATCGGCGATTACCTCGAGCAGCACGGCGTCGGCCGCATCCGCCGCGGCCGCTGAACCCAGCGCGCTATGCTCGCGGGATGGACGACGAGCCCCCGCAGGAGCGCCGCGATCGGTTCTTCCTCGACCGAGGCCGGATCGACGAGCTCGGCCGGCGCGAGTTCGAGCTGCTGACCGAGGCCATCGCCACCGGTGACGCCGCGCGGGTCGGCCTGCTGCTCGAGGCCGGGCTGGCCCCCGACGCCCCGACGACCCACACCATGCCGGTCACCGGTCGCGACGGCTGGCGCATGGTCGACCAACTCGACCGCGTCCCCCTGGTCCATGCCGCGCGCCGGGCCAGCGTCGCCGTGGTCGAGCACCTGCTCGTGGCCGGCGCCGATCCGCGCATCGTCGACGGTCAGCTCCGCCACCCGCTGTTCGTGGTCCGCGACGTCGAGGTCGCCCGCGCGCTGGTCGACGCCGGACTCGAGCCCGACCGGCCCGGCCGCGGCGGGCTGACCGCGCTGGCCGACGCCATCGACCACGGCGATCGCGCGCGAGTCGAGGCGCTGCTCGCGGTCGGCGCCGACCCCGGGACGGTCGTCGATGGCCGCACGCTGTTGATGCGCGCCGCCAGCCGCATCGACGACCGCGACCCGGCGATCCTGCGGCTGCTGGTCGAGCACGGCGCCGATCCGCACGCGGTCACGACGCACGGATGGAACGTGCTCGACTGCGCCGTCGACCACATGGGCTGGGAACCGCCGGCGACCACGCCGGACCACCGGCTGACCCCGAGTCTCTGACGACTCGAGGCGCCACCGCGCGGTCCTGGAGCCGGCCGGTCGAGTGGCCAGGGCCGTCCGGGCGAGATCGGTTCGCGAGCGAGTTCGAGGAGTTCGATCGGTCGGGCCGTGGCACGGCCATTGCTCTACGAGCCGGGCATGAACAAGAGCACGATGTGGTCGGCGGCGGCGGCGCTGCTCCTCGCGATGGGCGCGCTCGGCGCTTGCACCGCCAGCAAGGCCGAGGTCGACGAGGACTTCTCGGACCTCGCCAGCGTCGATCAGAAGGCCGACTACTTCTCGGCCAAGCTCAAGCTGCTCGGCACGCTGACCGACGGCGGCTCGGACCGGGTCCGGTACACCAGCAACCCGCGCTTCCGCGGTTACGCGTTCACCGCGGCCGAGGGCGATCAGGTCGATGTCTGGGTCAAGGGCCCGGGCGGCGACGCCCTGGCCTGGGTGGTCGACGGCAAGTTCAAGGTCATCGCCAAGAACGACGACGCCAGCGACCAGACCTACGACTCGCACATCGTGACCAAGCTGCCGGCCAGCGGAGTCGCGGGCGGCAAGTACTACGTCATCTTCCGCGACTACGACATGACCAGCCACTACTTCACGACCTCGCTCAAGCTGCAGCACGGCGCCGGCGGCGACGGCACGTGGCTCGGCGCGGCCGAGGCCGAGGTCACCCGGCTGGTCGATCAGTTCACCGGGCTCGACCCGCTAGTGGTCGCCATGTCGACGCTGCCCGCCGCCGCCAAGGCCCGCGCCCAGGCCGACGCCGAGGTGCTCGAGGCGCCCTCCGCCTACAAGGTCACGGTCAGCGGCCGGCCGTTCTACCTGGTGCTCACCACCGACGGCTCGGGCGAGGGCAACGTGGTGGTGGTCGACCTGATCGACCGGGCCGGCGTGTGGTTCGATCACGGCATCGGCCACGCGGTCTGGGACGGCGGTGGCGGCTTCAACTGGACCCTCGATCCGTCCGACCCGACGATGTGCAAGTGCATCAGCGGCGCCGGCGCCGCGGCGACGTGCACCTGGATGGACGGCACCGTGTCGCGCTCGACCGAGATCACCTGCGAGTAACCGCGAGCGGCGGACGGCGCCGCGCGGCTCAACATTGTTCGACAGGTCTTCACAGGGTTGGCAGAAACCAACCCTGTGTCATCGATCGATCGGCCCAGCACCAGCGTGCCGGCCCGATCTGTACGGAATCAGAGCCGAGGGTTGGTCGTCGCGCGTGGGATGACATTTCCGAAACCTTGTTGCTGCCAACCCTCTC
>JAYVSF010000134.1:0-3030 GCA_043775605.1 Myxococcales bacterium | reverse complement strand
GCGGCGTCATGATGCAGTGGATCGACGTGTGCGCTGGGGTCGCTGCCATGCGCCACGCCGGTGGGTCGGTGCTGACCGCGTCGATCGATCGCCTCGACTTCCACTCCCCGGTGCGGGTCGGAGAGGTCGTGGTGCTGATGGCTCAGGTCAACTTCGCGTCGCGGACCTCGATGGAGGTCGGCTGTCGGGTCGAGGTCGAGGACATGGCGACCCGGACCCGGCGCAAGACCACGCGGGCCTACCTGACGTTCGTCGGCGTCGACGATCGCGGCCACCCGCGGCGGATCCCGGCGCTCGAGCTCGAGACCCCCGACGATCACCGCCGCCACGCCGACGCCCTCGCCCGCCGCGCCGCGCGCTTGCGCGCCGCCGGCCGTGCGCCACAGTCGGAGTCATGACCGACCACGCCCGGGACCGGGCATGTTGATCCTCGATCGCTCGAGCCCGGGCTGGGGCCACCTCGAGGTCACGGGCGCCGATCGGGTGCGCTTCCTCCACGGCCTGACCACGATCCACGTCGAGGGCCTGGCCGAGGGCGGCCACGCCTGGGGCGCGATCCTGTCGCCCAAGGGCCGGGTGCTGTCGGTGATCGAGCTGACCCGCGAGGCCGAGCGCGTGCTGCTCCACCTCGAGGCGGCGCTGCTCGAGCCGACCCTGGCGCTGCTCGAGCGGTACGCGGTGATGGACGACGTCACGACCCGCGCGATCGAGCTGGTCGCGCACCAGCGCTGGACCGACGCCACGTCGGCGTGGACCGCGCCGATGGAGTTGGGGCCGGCGCCCGGCCCGGTGGCCACCGCCGCCGAGGCCGAGATCGCGCGCATCGAGGCCGGGCACCCGCGCTACGGCGCCGATGTCGACGCCGACTGCTTTCCGTTCGAGACCCCGCTGGGCGCGCTGCTCGACTACGGCAAGGGCTGCTACGTCGGCCAGGAGCCGGTGTTCCGCGTCCACGCCCAGGGTCAGTCGCAACGGATCCTGCGCGGCCTGCGCTTCGCCCCCGACAGCGACGCGAGCCCGGGCGAGGCACCGGCGGTCGGTGCGACGGTCGTCCATGCGGCCCGACCGCGGGCCGGCACGGTGACGTCGGCGACGGTGTCGCCGCGGCTGGGGCCGATCGCGCTGGCCATGCTCCACCGCACGGCGTGGACGCCAGGCGACCCGGTCGTCGCCGACGGTCGGGCCGCGACCGTGGTCGAGCTGCCGTTCGCCGACGCCCGGTGGTAGCGTCATCGGCGGTGCCCGCGCCGCGTCCACGTCTCTCCGCCCTCGCGCTCGCGGTCAGCGCCGCCGGACTCGCGGCGCTCGCGGCCTGCACCGACGAGCCGGTGCCGTCGGGTGACCCGTTCCCGATCTACGCCAGCCGGGCCGCCGGCGGCTTCATCGTCGGCTTCACCAGCGACGTCGATCCCGGCGGCGCGGCCGTTCATCCGGCCGTGGTCGACGTCCTGTCACCGTTGACCGTGATCGATCTCGAGGGCCCGCCACCGCGCCGCAGCGGCGCGACGATCACGATGCTGGCGCCGCCGGTGCCGGGCGCGCCGACGGTGGTGCCGCGGGCCCGGTTCTCGACCACCGCGCTCCTGCTCCACCCGTGCGCGACCGCCGGCGCCTGCGTCGTCGGCGACCCCGAGGCCCCGACCGCGATCGGCGCGGTGATCGGCGCCGACACCTTGCGCCACGACGCCATCCGGTTCGAGCCCGACACCAGCCGGATGTTCGTGCTCGACGGCGTGGCCGGCGACGATCCGGCCCGCGATCAGGCCTGCGACGCCCTGGTGCCGGCCCCGTTCTACGGCGGCGGCACCCTGGTGGTCGGCGACACCGAGATCCCGTTCGACGGCCTGCGCATCGCGCTCGATGTCTGCCTGCTGTCGACGCCGCCGCGCGATCGGCCGCTGGCCGTGACCGGCACCGACGCGGCGATGGTGCTGTCGACCGGCCTCGGGATCTCGATCCTTGGCGAGGCGCGCTACGAACAGTGGCGGATCGAGCACGCCGGGCCGCCGCTGGCCGACCTGCCGCCGGCCACCGCGCTGCTGCCGGCCGGGCCGATCACCGGCAAGCTCGCGACCATCCCGGCGATCGATCTGACCGGCGGCGGCTCGTCGTCGCGCGGCGCCTGCCACGACGGCTACGCCAACCGCCTCCTGTCCCTGCGCAACTGCCAGCCCGGCGACGAGTGCCCGTGCGGCGGCGATCCGTTCTGCGCCGCACCGTCGGTGATCGAGCTGGCGCCGCCGACGCCGATCGAGGTGGTGGTGGTGCCCGACACCGCGCCGGTGCTGCAGGCGCTGCGGGCCGAGCTGCGGCCGGCCCGGCCCGAGATCGACGGCATCCTCGGCATGAACGCGCTGGCCGGCGCCGTGGTCGACGTCGACTACCCGCACAACCGGGTGCTGCTGCGCTGCGTGCCGCCGCCGCCCGGCTGCGTCGCCGAGCCCACGATCGCCCCGCCGTGCTCGACCCGGCCGACGCTGCGCGACGCCGCCAGCCGGCCGATCATCGATCGCTGCGTCGCGGCCGCGCGCTGCGAGAGCCCGACCCTCTGACGATGGACTGGGCCCCGCTGACGCTGTCGCTCGAGGTCGCGGTCATCGCCACGATCTTGACCGGCGTGAGCGGGGTTGCACTCGGCTTCCTGCTGTCGCGGCGGACCACCCCCGCGCGCGAGCTGCTCGACGCGGTGCTGGCAGCGCCGATGGTGCTGCCACCGACCGTGCTCGGCTACTACGTGCTGGTCGCGCTCGGCCGGCACAGCGCGCTGGGCGAGCTGTGGCAGCGGGTGTTCGGCGAGACCATCGTGTTCACCCTGACCGGCGCGGTGGTCGCGGCCGCAATCGGCTCGCTGCCGCTGGTGGTCAAGGCCGCGCGCACCGCGTTCGAGGCGGTCGATCCGACCCTGATCGCCGCCGCCCGCACCCTCGGCGCCAGCCCGCTGCGCGCGTTCGCGACCGTGACCTTGCCGCTGGCCGCGCCCGGCATCGTCGGTGGGCTCATGCTCGGCTTCGCCCGCGCGCTCGGCGACTT
>JAYVSF010000133.1:0-3596 GCA_043775605.1 Myxococcales bacterium | reverse complement strand
CGAGGGTCTCGGCCTGCAGGTTCTTGATGCCGATGAGGTATGCGTCGCTGACCGTGGTCGGATCGTCGAGCCCGAACAGGGTCGCCGCCTTGGTCCGGGCCGCGGTGACGTCCTCGGACGTCAGGGTCGCGAGCTTGGCCCGGGCCGCGCCCGGGGTCGGATCGACCACGTCGAGGACGCCGACCTGGTAGGCCCGCTCGAGCTCGGCCCGCCGCTTGATCCAGTCCTGCTCGCGCGCCGACGACAGGGCCGCCGTGCCCTGGGTGAAGTTGTCGAGCTTCTGCTGCTGGGCCGCGACCCGCTCGCGGGCGCCGTCGAGCAGCTTGTTCTGCTCGTTGAGCTGGATGGCCTGGAGCTGGCGCTCGTACTCGGGCCGGAACGCGACCGCGCGGATCAGCACCGCCTGGGCCTCGAGGTGGAGGTCGGCCAGGCTGTGGTTGAGCATCTCGAGCGCCTTGGCGGCGATCTCGAGCCGGCGCTCGCTCGAGTAGAAGCCGACCGAGTCGAGGTTGGCCATCTCCTCGCGCAGCACGCTGACCGCGGCTTGCTCGGCCAGCCGCTGGTAGCGGTAGCGACCGTCGGCGTCCTTCAGGTGGTTGCCGGTCGCGACCACGTCGTGGGCGTGGCCGGGCATGATCCGGACCGGCACCGACACATCGAGCACGACCGTGTTGTTGTCCTTGGTCCGGATCTGCAGCGGCTCCTGCGGGCCGTTGTCGTCCTCGGTGTAGTCGAGGAAGAAGTAGCTCGACGGCAGGTAGGTGAACTTGTGGTAGCCGGGGATCCGCAGCCGCCAGCCGGGGCCGAGGTCGCTGCCCTCGACGCCGCCCGCGGCGCCGCGCCGGACCGCGATCTGGCCGGGCTCGACCCGCACGAACAGCAGGTGGGGCAGGATCCACAGCCCGAGGGCGGCGAGGACGATGAGCTGGACCGCGCGCTTGACCGACTTCACTGGGTACCTCCCGCGGCCTGCTCGACCTGGAGCCGCGACGGCACCGAGTCGTTGGACCACGGCTGGATGTCGATGGTCACGTCCTTGAGCCGCTCGCCCAGGCGCTGCATGACCCGCTCGACCGGCTGGGCCCGGAACGCGTCGATCTCGGCCCGGCGGCTGGCGAACTGGGCGTCGAGCTGGCCCTTGAGCTCGACCGAGCGCTGGCGGGCGCCCGACAGCGAGGCCTCGCCGGCGGCGATCTTCTCGATCCGGGTGGTGTCGACCTCGCGGTGGGTCTGGGTCTGGGTCGCGATCGACGTCGCCAGCTCACCCTCGAGCGCGGCCCGCTTCTCCTGCATCACCTTGTTCTGGTCGCGATCGACCTCGGCCATCCGCCGGGTCCGCTCGGTGGCGGCGCGCTGGAGGTCGGAGTCGATCACCGAGAGCTGGTTCTCGGTCTGGTTGCGGGCCTCGATCAGGTTCTCGTACTCGTCGGAGAACCGGGGCCGAGGGGTCACGATGCTGGTGACCTCTAGCCCGTGCTTGGTCAGCAGATCGTTGATCCGCGCGCGGGCCCGCTCGGTGGCCTGGCCGAACGTGGTCGGGTTCGACACGCTGATCGTCGACTCCTTGCCGAACTCGTCGCGCAGGATCGAGCGGGCGTAGGGCGACATCCACATCCAGTAGTGGTGCTCGCCGCCGGCGTCGCTGATGACCCGGGCGCCAGCGTCGGGCACCACCCGGAACAGGATCGTGGTGTCGTTGAACACGAAGTTGGAGCCGTCCGAAGCCCGGACGGTGAGCTCCTGGACGTGGAGCAGATCCTGGTTGGTGGCGCCGCGCATGTGCAGGGTCTGCGGGCTGGCGTCGATCAGGTGGACGCTGTGGATGCCGAACGGCAGGCGGACGATCAACCCGGGCTGGGTGATGGTCTCGATCGAGCCGGTCAGGTTGTTGACCCGGACCGCGATGTGGCCGGGCTCGATGGTGACGCACGACCGGGCCGCGAGGATGACCATGATCACCGCCGCGCCGATGTACCAGAGCGCGCTGCGATCGCCGCGCAGGCGTTGCAGACCGTCGCGGATGCGCTCGACCGGGTTGTCGTCTGCCATGAATACCTCCTCACGGACCCGAGGTCGGAAGGGACCTCGCCGGCGCACTCTACTCCACTCACCACGGTCGAGGGCCCGACCGGCTATCCTCACGGGCGTGCTCGCCCTGACCCGCGCCATCCCCGACCGCTTCGTCGACGCGCTGGCGGCGGTACGACCCGACCCGCCGATCGACGTCGCCCTGGCCCGGCGCCAGCACGCGGCCTACCGGGCGGCGCTGGCCGCGCTCGGCGCGCAGGTGATCCTGCTCGACGCCGACGAGGCCTGCCCCGACGCCTGCTTCGTCGAGGACACCGCGGTGGTCGCCGGCGGGCTGGCGCTGATCACCCGACCGGGGGCGCCGTCGCGTCAGGCCGAGGGGATCGCGGTCGCGGCCGCGCTGGCCGGCCGGATGGACGTCGTCGGGATGGTCGCGCCGGCCACGCTCGACGGCGGCGACTGCCTGCGCCTGGGCCGGACCCTGTACATCGGGCGCTCGGCGCGCACCAACGCCGCCGGGATCGCGCGGGCGGCCGAGGTGTTCGGGCCGCGCGGCCTGCGGGTGGTCGCGGTCGACCTGCCGGCCGGCGTGCTGCACCTCAAGTGCGTGGGCGCGCCGCTGGGCGACGACCGGGTGCTGCTGGCCCGCGGCACGGTCCCGGCCGAGGTCTTCGCCGGGGTCGCGCCGGTCTGGGTGCCGGCCGAGGAGGCCTACGCCGCCAACGCGGTCGCGCTCGGCGGCGGGGTGGTGGTGTCCGAGGGCTTCCCGCGGACCCGCGAGGTGCTCGAGCGGGCCGGCTTCACGGTCCTGGCGGTGCCGACCACCGAGGTCCGCAAGGCCGACGGCTCGCTGACGTGCCTGTCGATCCTGGTGCCGGACGGCGGCGTGGTGTGATTCGTTCACACCTGCTGGCCCGACCGCCCGGCTGTTCGTGACGTGAGCCACCTTGCATGTGGACCGGCCGGTACGATTTCCCCTTTGGCGACGGGCAGGTCTGGACTACCATCCGCGTGACGTTCGAACGGGCTTGTCGTCTCGCTGGAGGTTTGCAAGATGAGGATTCGCTTTGGTCACGTCCACGTCCCCGCGCTGGCGGCTTCGCTCCTGACCCTCGCCTTCGCCGGCGTCGGGTGCGGCCCGGCCGCCACCGGCGGTGACGATGACGGGGTGGTCGACCCCGGGGCCGACGCCACGCCGTCGTGCATCCCGGTCGCCGAGGTCTGCAACGACCAGCTCGACAACGACTGCGACAACATCATCGACTGCAACGACGCCGACTGCGAGGGCAACGCGGCGTGCCCGGCCGCGAGCTGCGGCACGCTCGAGAACCCGACCGGCTCGTTCGCGCTGCCCGACGCGGGCTGCCCCGAGGATCTCACCCAGCCGTGCGCCGGCTTCGAGAACCCGCTCCACTTCACCGGCTTCACCGCCGGGCAGACCCTCAACGACATCAACAAGCTCCTCGGCGTCTGCGTGAACATGGAGCACTCGTGGATGCGCGACCTGGTCATCAAGGCGCGCTGCCCGAACGGCACCGAGGTGCTCCTGTCGGCCAACGCCGGCCACA
>JAYVSF010000132.1:0-7487 GCA_043775605.1 Myxococcales bacterium | reverse complement strand
TCACCAACCCGCGCCTGCCGGTGGTGTCGGTCCAGCTCGCGATCCGCGCCGGCCGCGCCGAGGAGCCGCTGACCCGCATGGGCGTGGCCGAGCTCACCGCCGACGTCCTGCTCAAGGGCACCCGCAAGCGCGACTCGCTCGCGATCGCGCGCACCGTCGACAAGGTCGGCGCGTCGCTGACCGCGGACGCCGGCTACGAGGCGACCTGGCTGACCTGCTCGGCCCTGGCCCGCGATCTCGGCACCTGCCTCGACGTCCTGCCCGACGTCATCGTCAACCCGACCTTCGCCGCCGCCGAGGTCGACACCGCCAAGAACAACCTCCTGGCCGGCGTCGCCCGCCGCCTCGACGATCCCAACCTCCTGGCCGGCGCGCACATCCAGAACCTGATCTGGGGCAACGACCACGTCCGCGGCTGGGTGACCTCGGCGGCGTGGCTGCAGGAGCTGACCCGGGCCGACGTCGTCGCCTGGCACAAGACCTGGTTCGTGCCGGCCAACGCGATCCTCACCGTGTCGGGCGCGATCGACGTCGCCAAGCTCAAGAAGGACCTGCCCCGGGCGTTCGCGGCCTGGAAGCCGGCGCCGGTGCCGCCGCGGCCGAGCTACGTCGACCCCGCGCCGCGCGGCCCGCGGGTCCGCCTGGTCGACAAGCCGGGCTCGGCCCAGACCTTCATCCGGGTCGGCCAGCTCGGCATCAGCAACGACGATCCGCGGTTCTTCCCGACGCTCATCTGGAACTACGCGCTCGGTGGCGGCGCGTTCGAGTCGCGCCTGATGAAGGTGGTGCGGGTCGCTGGCGGCAAGACCTACGGCGCGTCGTCGACCTTCGATCGCAACGTCCTGCGCGGCAGCTTCGTGATCGCGACCTTCACCCGCACCGCCGAGACGGTCGCGACCCTGAAGCTGGTGCTCGACGAGATGGCCAAGATGGCGGCGGCCGGGCCGACCGACGACGAGGTCGCCGCCGCGATCGCCAACCTGGCCGGCGGCTATGGCCTGCGCCTGGCCGGCGTCGACGATCTGGGCGCGGCCCTGGCCACCGCCGAGATGCACGGGCTGACCCAGACCTACGTCTCCGACTTCCCGGTGCTGCTGTCGCGGGTCACCCCGACCGAGGCCGCCGACGCCGCCAACGAGATCCTCACGCCGCAAGATCTCGCGATCGTGCTGGTCGGTGATGGCGCCAAGGTCGGGCCGCTGCTCGACGCGGCCAAGGTGCCGTACGAGCGGGTGGACTTCACCGATCCGATCGGCCCGCAGCCCGAGGCGGCGGCGGTGGCGCCGGCGGTGGCGGCGGCCGCGATCAAGATCCTCGACGGAGCGCTGGCGGCCAAGGGCGGCGACAAGGTCAAGAAGCTGACCTCGCTGGTCATGGAGGCGACCGGCAAGCTGGCGTCGCAGGGCCAGCTGGTCGACGTCGAGTTCCGGCGCACGCTGGTGATGCCGGACAAGATGCGGATGGACATCACGCTCGCCAAGCAGTTCCAGATCGCGTTCGCGCTAGCCGGCGAGCGGCAGTGGACGGCGGGGCCGCAGGGCGTCGATGATCTGCCGGCCGAGCAGCTGCCCGAGCTCGAGCGCCAGCGCTGGGTCGATCCCGAGCTGGTGCTGACCCGCTACCTCGAGCCCGGCGCGCGGGTCGAGGCCCTGGCCGGTCGCACCATCGGCCGCGTCGTGGTCGATGTCGTGCGAGTGACCTCGGCCGATCACAAGTTCACGGTGACCCTGGCCCTCGACCACGAGACCCAGCTGCTGGTCGAGGCCCGCTACCCGGGGCCGGCCGGCGAGACCGTCGACAGCTTCAGCGACTACCGGGTCGTCGACGGCGTGCAGATCGCCCACCACCGGCGCAGCGAGGGCGGCGGCGAGAAGTCGGACCTGACAATCACCAGGGTCGAGCTGAACACCTCGGTGCCCGACAGCACCTTCGACCGCCCGGCCGCGCCGGCCGCGCCGTGACCGCCGTGCGGCGCAGCGTCGCGCTGATCGCGCTGATCGCGTTGATCGGGCTGGCCCTGGCCGGCGGCGTCGGCACCGCGTCGGCCCAGGAGGGCCGCATGGGCGACGTCGAGGAGATCGCGCCGGGCAGGGCGCCGCCCCAGGTCGCCCTGATCACGATCGGCCGCGGCGCGCTGATCTTCGAGAAGTTCGGCCACACCGCGCTGTGCCTCGACTACGCCGAGCCCGAGCGCGACACGGTGTGCTTCAACTACGGCACCACCGACTTCTCGGCGCCGCCGCAGACGCTGATCTGGAACTTCATCCGCGGCGTGCAGAAGTTCTTCGTCGAGCCGGTGCCGCTCGGTGGCATGGTTCGGTTCTACCAGCGCGAGGACCGGTCGATGTGGCGGCAGGACCTGCCGCTGTCGCCCGAGCAGGCCCGCGCGGTCGAGACCTCGCTGCTCCACGACCTCGAGCCGGCGAACCGGTTCTACGTCTACGATCACTTCGCCAACAACTGCACGACCAAGCTGCGCGACATCATCGACCACGCCGCCGGCGGCGCGCTGCGGGTCGGCACCGGCGGTCGGTTCAAGATGACGTTCCGGCAGATGGGCATCCGAGGCATGGCCGAGCTGCCGCCGCTGATCGCGTTCGGCGACTTCGGGGTCGGCCGCGCGCTCGACCGCTACCCGACGCTGTGGGAGGCGATGTTCCACCCGTACGTGCTGCGCGAGGAGGTCCGGCTCAAGTTCGGCGCCGAGCCGCAGATCATCTACGAGCGGCGCGGCCCGCCGATCCCCGAGGACGGCCCGACCGGCCGGGTGTGGTCGCTGCTGATCGGCCTGACCTTCGCGGTGCCGCTCTTGCTGGCGCGGCTGACCGGGCGCGGCGAGCGGGCGGCGGTGGCGCTGGCCGCGTTCCCGGTGGCGCTGGTCGGCCTCATCATCTGGACGGCGGCGATCGTCAGCCAGATCCCGGGGCTGCGCTGGAACGAGGCGGTGTTCCTGTACACGCCGTTCGACATCGTGCTGCCGTTCCTCGCCGTGGCGGCCCGCCGGCGCTACGCCCGGGTCCGGCTCGGCATGGTGGTGGTGGCGTCGCTCCTGCGCGCAGTCGGCGTCTTCCGCCAGCCGCTGTGGGTACCGATCACGATCGTGTTCGTGATCTTCGGGCTGTGCGCGGCCGAGCAGGTGCCGCGGCTCGGCGGCTCGCGGCCGACCCCGACCTGATCCCTCTCAGGGCAGGCGGAGGAACGTCGGGAGATCGAACGTGGCGTCGAGTTCGCGATCCTCGCGCTCGGGCCGCCGGCGCCACGACCGCGCCTGACCGCACGCCAGGCACAGGTCGATGTCGCGACCGCCGGGCTTGCCGACCAGCGCGTACTTCTCGACCGCCTGCTCGGAGCAGGCCGGGCACTGGTGATAGTAGAGGTCGTCGCGCCGGAAGCCGCGCTTGACGAGCGCGGGCCGCCACCGGTCGAGCTTCCCGTGCAGGATGCGCTCTTCCTCGGTGAGCTCGGGCTTCGCATCGGCCGACGGAGCCTCGTCGGTCGCCGGGTCCGCGGCGGCTGGCTCGGCGGCGGCGGGCGCGACTGGCGCCGCCGGAGCGGCGGGCTCGTTGAGGGCGCGCAGCGCGGCGGCGTGGCTCGCGGCGGCAGCGTCGGCGGCGTGGGCGGCGGCCAGGTCGTGCTCGAGGATGCGGACCGCGGCCAGCGCCTCCTCGAGCGCCCCCTTCGCGGCGTCGACTCCGCGCCGGGCGTCGGCGAGGCGCTGAGTGAGGCCGGCGACGTCGCTGTCCGGGGCGGTCATCATTCGCTTGTACCGCGCCGCCGTCGGGGTGTCATGCGCGCCGACCCCGCGTCGGTCGCGCCGCGCTCGCGACCCGAGCAGGCTCGCTGGTCTTCAGGGCCGCGCCGGCGGCTGGCCGAGGCCGCGCAGGTAGCGGTCGGGCAGCAGCGAGCCGCGCCGGATCACGGGCGGCGGGCCCGCCATCGCCGCGGTCGGCTCGCCGGTGGTGAAGTCGACGACGCCGGCGCCGCTGGTCGCGACCGCCGGCAGCTCGATGAGGACCAGCGCGCGCGAGCCATCGGCCACGGTCAGGTCGTAGCTGACCTCGCCGCCGTCGCCGGTCGCGGTGACGCGGTAGTAGCCGGGCGGCAGGAGGTGGCGGCCCGCGCTCACCGGCAGCCCGGGGAACGCGTCGATGGTCAGGTGGCCATCGGCGCCGGCCGGCCGGACCACCAGCTCGACCGGCGACCAGCTCTCGCGCTCGGCGGCGCGGGCGATGGCGATGCGGGCGGTGCGCGCGCCGTTGGCGAGCTCGGGCGCGAGCGCGACCGCCCCGTCGCAGGCGGGCAGCACCAGCGAAGCCCGGACGTGGTCGCCGGCGGCGTCGGCTGTGATCGCCGCCTTGCACAGGGTCACGGCGTCGCCGGTCGCGACCGCGGCGGCCAGCGAGCCTCGCAGGTCCGGGCGCGGCGCGGCCACCCGCTTGTGGCGCGGGGCGGCGGCGGCCGAACCAGCGGTGGCGATCAGCGCGAGCGCCGGCAGGCACAGGCGCATCCACGACGACGGGCAACGAGGATCGGCGGGCACGTACCTCCGGACAGTAGCGCGCGGCCCAGGTTGCGTCATGGGCGCGATCCGACTCGACAGGCCCGGCGTATGCTTGCGCCGTGCTCGACGCCCTCGACCGCGAGGCCCGCCGCCTGGCCTTGCGTTACCTCACCGAAGTGGTCGAGGCGTACGACTTCTGCCCATGGGCGGCGCCGGCCCGGGCCCGGGGCGAGCTGTGGATGGACGTGGTCGACGCCGACGGCGCGGCCGCCGCGATCGAGCGATTCCTGGCCGTCCCCGGCATGATCATCGGCCTCATCATCCTGCCCACCCTCGACGGTCCGCCGGCCCGGCTGCGCCAGCTCAAGGACGAGCTGATGGCCGGCCCGTCCGGTCGCCAGGTCGCGCTCGCCGACTTCCATCCCGGCGCCGAGCTCGACACCGGCAGCCCGAGCCGCCTGGTCCCGTTCCTGCGCCGCTCGCCCGATCCCATGCTGCAGGCGGTGCGTCACACCGACCTCGCCAGCCTGCACCGGCGGCCGCCGCCGATGAGCGCCGCCGATCAGGCCGCCGTCCTGGCCGGCAAGTCGGTGCCGGCGTTCAAGGATCCCATCGCCGAGGTCGCCCGCACCAACCTCGCCACGTTCGAGGCTCACGTCGCCGAGGTCCGGCCGCGGCTCGACGACATCCACGCCGATCGGGCGCGGACCTACGCGGCCCTGGCCCACGGCCACGGCTCCTGATCGGAACCTGACCGGTCAGTACGTGCCGGTGACCGACAGGACCAGACGGATGGTCGGGAACCCCAGCGCCGTGTAGGTCGTCGGCTGGGCGACGCCGCAGGCCGGGCCGCGCAGGTAGCCGGGTGCGGTCTCGCTGCCGTTGTTGGTGCCGACGAAGAACTGGTGGCCGAGCGCGGTCGCGTCGGGGACGAAGACCTCGGCGACCACGGTCGCGGTCGGCTGGATGACCGGGGCCGGCGCGATCGTCACGTTGGTGACGGTGTTGGTGGTGTCCGGCACGACCACGTTGTTGCCGGCGACGTTGGTCAGGTTGGCGAGGGACAGCGCGCCGTTGAGGGTGTAGAGCCGGACCTGCACGGTCTGGCCGGAGCCGGTGCCCGAGGTGGCTTGCTCGACGCCGAAGCTGACCGAGGTCGGGGTGAACGGCCGGTTGACGCCGAAGTCGGCCAGCCGGAACACGCGGTAGTAGCTGTTCTCGTTGGTCACGCCGGCCGCGTTGCACGACACCGAGTTGGCGCTGACGATGTTCACCGCGCCGGTCTGGCTCAGGGTGATCGTGGTCAGGCCCGGCGCGTCGACCGGGATCGCGGCGTCGGTCGGCCGGGCATCGATGGTGCGCCCGTCGGTGGTGCGGGCGTCGGTCACGAGGATCACGTCGTCGCCGGCGCCGGGCGCCACCGCGGTCGCGCAGCCGACCACCAGGGCCAGGAGAGGGCAGGCCAGCAAGCTACGCATCGGCGGATGTTCACCCGATCCGACCGATCCCCGCAACCTGGTTCGACCGCGTCGACGGAGCGCAGGTCGGCCGGGCTGCCCGCCCCCGTCCGTCGATTCCGGGCTACTCGACGCGCTTCATCAGGTGGAAGCCGAACGACGACTCGACCACCCCGAGCTCGCCGACCTCGAGCCGCAGACCGAGCTGCCGGAACTCGATCACCAGCGCGGCCCCGGGCTCGACGGTGTAGGCCTCGGCGGTGGCTGCGCTGCCGCGATCCTCGGAGTGCGCGCGCATCAGCGTGTCGAAGTCGGCGCCGGCGGCGAGCTGCTTCTCGAGGTTCGTGATCTCGTTCTCGGCGTCGTGCTTGCTGCGGGCCGCGGCTCGGGGATCGAGGCCGCCCTGGTAGGCGTCGCCGAGGTCGGCCCAGCCGATCAGGATGTGCTTGACCCGGGTGTGGTTGGCGCGCGGCTCGCGGGCCAGGATCTCGGTCGAGATCACCGGCGACACCGGCGGCGGTGGGTTCATCCGGCCGGACATCGTCGGGCCCGACATGCCGGTCGGACCGCAGGCCGCCGGGGCCAGCGCAACCGCGGCCGCGGCGAGGAGACACAGGCAGAGCGTGCGCATCGCGCGCAGCCTACGACCGGCCCGGCCCCGGCGCCAGCTTCGCGGTTGCGCGCGGCCGCGACCTGGCGCACGGTGCGGCGTGGCCGACGAACGCAACGACTCCGTCCGGGTCCCGGTGCCGGGCGACCTGATCTCGTACCTGCCGCCGCGGATCTGGTACCTGACCTCCAACGGCAGCGACATGTGGTGTCGCCGGCCCTACACCTTCTTCTTCTCGTCCGACGAGGCAGCCACCGCGTTCGCGACCGCCTCCGGCGTCGGCGCCGAGCTGTCGCCGGTCGGCCTCGACAGCAGCCACGTGCTCACCGACGACGTCCTCGCGATGCTCCAGTCCATGGACGTCACCCGCATCTTCGTCGATCCCGAGATCGACCCCACCACCGGCGATGTCCACGGGGCCATCCTGCGCCTCGCCGCCCACAACTGACCGGGGCTACAGCTTTGGGCCGGCGCGCGGGCGCGCAAACCGCGCGCGTGCCGCACGCCCAGACGGCCGGCGCTTGCACCGGTTGCGCCGGGCCAGCTACACCGGCACGCGAGCGCGCGGCACCCGCGCCCGGATGATCTGGTGTCGCCCTTGCAAGTGTGTGTAGCCATGACCCAGGACATCACGACGGGCGCGGCGGCCGTCGCCGCGCCAGCCCCGACCGGCGCGGCCCTGGTGAGGCCTGCGGCCACCACTCCGCAGCTCGTGTCCGCGCTCACCAGCGTGGTCACCCGCATGACGTTCGCCGCGTCGCCCGAGGCGATCTGGGCCGGGCTCATGTTCTACGAGCAGATCGAGCAGCGCCCGCCCTGGTACCTGCGCGCGCTCTTGCCGACGCCGCTGCGCACCGAGGGCAAGAAGTCCGAGGTCGGCGACGAGGCCCGCTGCGTCTACGCCGGCGGTCACCTCATC
>JAYVSF010000131.1:0-20686 GCA_043775605.1 Myxococcales bacterium | reverse complement strand
GGTGTCGACCGGCGAGGCTCCGAGTCTAACGTAGGGGCGCCCATGCGCGCCACGCGCCGGCCGCCTCCCGTCGGTGGCAAAGGCCGGAGCACGCCCACGGCGGTCGATGCGATCCGGGGCCCGCGCTATCGTCCGCGTGTGAGCGACCATGCCCGAGTCTGGCCGGCGGCGCGCTCGCCCGCGTAGCGGAGGTCGAGGCCGACGAACAGGTAGCCGAGCTTGGGGCCGATCGCCCAGCGGGTCGAGTCGTCGCCCGTGAAGTCGCGGGCCAGCTCGCAGGTGCCGCCGGTCCAGATCGGCCCGCGCATGAACGTGTAGGCGCCCTCGACACCGGCGACGACGCCGGTGCCGCGGCCGTGATCGCGGAACGACACGCCGAGGTTCGGGCCGGCCTTCACGTACTGACCATCGAGGTCGTCGGCGACGGCCGCGCCGGCGGTCATCGTGAGGATCGCCGCGGCCGCGAGGGCTCTGATCATGGACGACGGTACCGCGCCCGACCACCGATGCGGCAGTCGGACTGGGTCGGGTCACCGAGCAGGCTCAGTGACCAGACGCTGGTGTCGACGAGCAGCGTCATCTCCGGGACCGTTCGGCCTTGTAGTCGAACGACGGATCCCATTCGAGCTTTCCCATCAGCTCGAGGAGGCGCTTCTGTTCACGGCGGGCGATGAACTCCTCCAGCGCCCGGGTGACGGCGGCCTTCTTCGTGCGCTCGCCGCTGACCTCGACCGCGCGGTCGAGCAGCTTGGGGTCGCGAGAGAGGTTGGTGGCCATGTGTGACTCCTTACACAGCATTCTATACATCCACGCGGCAACCGTCCGGTCCCCTGTCCGAGGTCGCTATTGA
Source organism: Myxococcales bacterium (assembly GCA_043775605.1). Taxonomy (GTDB): domain Bacteria; phylum Myxococcota_A; class Polyangia; order Haliangiales; family Haliangiaceae; genus UBA2376. The sequence goes on along the minus strand of JAYVSF010000131.1, from coordinate 19,836 downwards.
CTTGATGTTTCGTCATGTCGGTATCATTACGATGGTGATTGCCATGAAGTGTTTCAACTGTGGAAAGGCGACGTTCAAGCGCATGCAGGTTCCGTTCGCGATCACCGTCGCGGACATCGAGTTCGCGACCGAGCTGCCCGGCGGATCCTGCTCGTCGTGTGGCGCGCGAACGGTGAGCGGCGAGGCGGGCGCGTCGTTCGAGCTGCAGGTCGCGTCCGAGCTGGCGAGCCGTGGGGTCCGCAGCGGGGAGACCTTCCGCTTCATGCGCAAGGCGCTGGGGATGAAGGCGGCCGACCTGGCCGAGATCATGAACGTCGCCGCGGAGACCGTCTCGCGGTGGGAGAACGGCCAGCGCGACGTCGGCGGGCCGGAGTTCATGCTCCTGGGCTTCCTCGTGGACGACAAGCGCGCCGGCCGCTCGACCGTGCAAGCTCGCGCCCGCGCGCTCGCCGAACCGCAGGCGCCACGCTACGTCCACCTGCGCTTCCTTCCTCCTCCTTGATGTCCTCGCCGTCCTCGCCTGCTGACTCGAATCCGAATCCGAGTCCGAGCGCGGATCCGCGGGCGAGGACGACGCGGGGGCTGATAGGCTCGGGCCATGGGCAACCGGATGCGGCGATCGATGTGGATGGTGGTGCTGGTCGGCGCGTGCGGTGGCGGCGGCGACGCCGGACCCGAGGGGCCACCGGGACCGCAAGGCGAGGTCGGGCCCGCGGGCCCCGCCGGTGCCCAGGGACCGTCGGGACCGCAGGGACCCGCCGGTGTCGCGGGTCCTGCCGGTGCGGCGGGTGCCGCGGGCGCACCCGGCTCGCCAGGTCAGCCAGGCGCAGCCGGCCCGGTCGGTCCCGTCGGACCGGCAGGGCCCGCAGGACCCGCGGGACCGCAGGGGCTGCAAGGTGTCCAGGGCGCCGCCGGCGCGATCGGCCCCGCTGGCCCCGCCGGAGCACAAGGCCCCGCAGGACCCGCGGGACCGGTCATCACCAGCGTCGACGGGCTCACCGGCGGCACCATCACCAGCGGCACCGCGATCACCGGCAACCTCGGCGTCAGCGGCAACCTCACGGTCGGCGGACGCGTGATCACCGTGCCGCCGACCCCGCGCATGGTCGCGGGCATCACCTCGCCGGCCTGCGTCAACCACAACATCGAACGGATCGCGTTCGGCACCACGTTCTCGGCGCCGCCGATCGTGGTGGTCAGCCAGGACTCCCGGCTCACCGGCGGCAGCTACTACAGCGGTTATCTGCATGGCAAGCGACGAGGCCTCGACTTCATGGGCGTCGCGTGCTCCAGCGATCGCCCCGACGGGCTGGACTGGATCGCTCTCGAGCCTGGCGTCCACACGATCGACGGCAAGCTGGTGCAGGCCGGCCGGCTGGCCAACGCCGCCAACAACAGCACGGTCATGTTCGCCCAGCCGTTCGCGGCGCCGCCGGTGGTGCTGTTGCTCGCGGACTACAGCGCCAGCGGGGTCGAGAGCGGCCCCCAGTACCTGCGGCTCAAGGATGCCCAGGCCAACAGCTTCCAGATCTATACAGACAGCACCCCAGGGAGCATCGAGAACGTCAACTGGATCGCGTTCACGCCCGGCGACTACAACCACGGCACCCTGCACTGGCGCGCAGGGACGATCGCGGTGCCGCCGCTCAACTGCGGAACCCAGCAAACGCCGATCTGCACGTTCAGCTTCAACCCGCCGTTGCCGGCGGTGGCCGGCCTGGTCGACACGATCTACGACACCAACAACGACGTCAACGCGCCGATCTTCACCGGGCTGACCGCCCTCTCGACGACGACCTATCGCTGGTACCCGTACAACCCCGGCGCGGAGTTCCAGAACTACGTCGCATTCTGGAAGGACGAGTAGGTCGGGGCGCCGGAGGTCCGTGCCGTGACCGAGCTCGACGCGCTCGGCCTGACGGTGGCGGTGGAGCTGCCGGTCGCGTTCGCGTGGTTCGGGCTGGCCCGCTGGCTCGAGCGCGCGGACTGGGGCCGCGGCGTGCTGGTCGTGATCGCGGCCAGCTTGCTGTCGCATCCGCTGGCGTGGCGAGCCAACGAGGCCTGGCTGCGTGCATGGCCGTTCTGGCCACGCGCCACAGTGATCGAGGTCGGGGTCGCGATCGTCGAGGCCGGCGTCCTGGCCTGGGGGCTATCGCTGGTCCGGCGCCGGGCGATCGTCGTCGCGGTCACGATGAACGCCGCCTCGTTCGGCCTCGGTCTGCTGCTGTTCTACGCGCGCACCTGGTGAGCCGCGCGCGCGGCGGGCACCAGCGCCAGCAACAGCACCGGCACCTCGAGCCAGGCGTGGAACGCCGCGAGCGCGCCGTACCGCGCCCGGGCGTCGGCGAAGTCCCCGGCGAAGGTGATCACGGCGACCAGCGCGGCGCCGCCGAGGCAGGCCAGCGCGACAGTCCGGGTCGGCCACGGCACCGTGCCGCGCGCCGTCGACGGCAAGCTGCCGGGCAGCACGTCGATCACGTAGAGGTAGTGGGCGCACTGGAGGAAGACGCAGGCGGCGAAGGCGTGAAAGGCCCACGGCCGATCGAGGACGGCGCCCGGCAGGTAGGCGCGAAAGTGACTGACCAGGTGGCCCGCCGGCAACACGCTGGCCTCGGGCGCCGTCAGCCCGAGCCGGGCCAAGAGCTCGAACGGCGCGCCCGAGACGATCACCAGCGGCACCACGGCGAACACCAGCGCGGCCACGGTCAGCGCGCGGCGGCGATCGGTGCCCGCGGTGACCTCGGCGAGGAAGCCGATCGGGGTCAGGTTGTGGAGCACCGCGATCGCCAGCAAGGTCGACACCGGCGACAGCGCGGCGCCGACCGCCAGCACGAGGCCGAGCGCGACCCCAGCCAGCCCGCGCCGACCGCGGACCAAGGTCGGCAGCACCAGCACCACCAGGGCGACGCCGAGGCCGAGCTCGAGCAGCGCGCCGACGTCCGCGTCGAGCAGGCCCGCGCGCCGGGCCAACCGTTCGGCGGCGATGGCGCCGACCGCGACGAGCAGGCCGATCCGCAGCCGGCGCTCGATCCGCGCGCCGAACCGGAGATCGACGTAGCGCAGCTCGCACAGGACGTGGACCACGCCGAACAAGGCCAGGGTCAGCGTGTAGGTCGCGAGCGGCCACGCCACCGCCGCCAGCGCGGCCGCCGCGAGCACGGCCAGCCGGGTCGTCCGGAGTCCGGACAGGCCGGCCGCGCCGACCAGCGCGCGCGCCTCGGTCACCGGCGCCGGCGCCGGGCCACCACCAGCAGCGCCAGGCCGAGCAGCACGCTGCCGGCCGCGCCCTCACCGCCGCTGATCGCGCAGCCCTTGCCCTTGGCCCCGGCGCGCTCGGTGGTCTTGGCCCCGGGGACGCAGACCTGGCACGGCTCCTCGACGCTGCGCGGCGGGGTGCCCTGGCTGTAGTCGAGCCGCCCGCACGTCGACGGCTGGCACGACCCGGCCTTGCCCTCGACGTCGCACGCGGTCCCGGTGGCCTTGTCGCGGCAGCTCGCTTGCTCGGGGGAGATGAGGTCGGCCCGCGCCGGGCCGGCCGCGAGCACCATCAGGACGAGGACGGGAATCCAGAGGCGATGGAGGGTGCGCTGCAAGGTGCGCCCATCATAACCGACGGCGCGCTCGGACAGGACGATGAGCGGCGGAAGGTCGCAGCACGACGGGCGGCGCCGGCCCGCGCGGGCGGTAGAGTCGTCGCGACGATGGCCAGCCCAGCATCGACCACGATCGATCGTCCGGGCGCCGTCGCGAAGGCGGTGTCGCTGACCCGGTTCGCGTGGCTGTCGATCGCGGCGGCGGTGACGACCATCGGGCTGAAGCTGGCGGCGTGGAAGCTGACCGGGTCGGTCGGCCTCCTGTCCGACGCGCTCGAGTCGGGCGTCAACCTGATCGCCGCGGTGCTGACCTTGCTCATGCTCGGGCTCGCGGCCCGCGCGCCCGACGAGGAGCACGCCTACGGTTACGGCAAGGCCGAGAACTTCGGCAGCGGCGCCGAGGGCGCGATGATCCTGGTCGCGGCCGGGCTGATCGCGTGGACCGCGATCGAGCGCCTGCGCGCGCCGGCGGCGATCGAACAGGCCTGGCTCGGGCTCGCGGTCTCGGTCGCCGCGTCGGGGGTAAACCTCGCGGTGTCGCGCATCCTGCTGACCGCCGGCCGCCGCCACCGGTCGATCGCGCTCGAGGCCGACGCCCACCACCTCATGACCGACGTCTGGACCTCGGTCGGCGTCGTGATCGGCGTGACCGCGGTCGCGCTGACCGGCTGGCAGCGCCTCGATCCGCTGATCGCGCTCGCGGTCGCCATCAACATCGTGTGGACCGGGGTCCGGATCGTCCGCAGCTCGGCGCTCGGGCTGCTCGACCGGGCCTGGCCGGCCGACGAGCTGGCGACGCTCAAGGAGGTGCTGGCCCGCTACGCCGAGCCGGTGCAGATCCACGCGGTGCGAACCCGCCAGTCGGGCCGGCGCCGCTTCGTGTCGATGCACGTGGTGGTGCCCGGCGACTGGACGATCGCCCGCGGCCACGCGCTGGTCGAGGAGCTCGAGGAGGCGGTCCACGTCGCGGTCCAGGGCGCGAGCGTGTTCACCCACCTCGAGCCGCTCGAGGATCCGGCCTCGTTCGCCGACACCGCCCTCGATCGCTCCTGATCGTTCGTGATCTGGAGTCTGTACCGCATTGCCCAGGCCGCAGGACAAAGGCAGACCCCGAACCTCCACGCGTGACCCCGAACACCCAGAGTCATTGTAGATCGCTCGCCAAGGCTCGCTACAGGCGGGTGAAGCGGTTGTTGCGGACGCCGTTGGTCGCGTCCCAGTGCAAGCGCAGGGTGGCGTAGCCGTTCATCGACAGCGACTGCGCGTACTCGGCGCGGCCGATCGCCTCGGGATCGTCGTCGGGGATCTCGAACTCGGGCAGCTCGCGCTTGGTCACCGACAGGGACAGGTTGAGGTCGATGTGGTCGCCGAGCTGGATCTCGATGCCGGGCGAGGCCGACAGGGTGTAGCGCCGGCCCGGGTGCAGCAGCTCGCCGCTGACCTGCAGCTCGAGGTCGTACGAGACCTTGTCCTGGCGCAGCGACCCGGCGACGCCGAGGCGGTGCTCGGGGTACTGGGCGAAGCGCTCGCCGAGCTGGTTGCGGAAGTTGTAGCCCTCGACCCGGTAGCCGAGGCCGTAGGCGACGGCGAGCTGGTTGCCGCGGGGATCGTCGGACGGGTAGTGATCCCACTCGACGGCGACGCTGCTAGCCCAGCCGTAGCGGAACTGGCCCTTGGGATCGTCGCGCCACACCGAGGTCGCGAGCTCGAGCGCGTAGCTCGGGCTCAGGTGATGATCGTAGGAGGCACCGGCGTTGAGGCCCCAGCGGGTGGCGTCGAACGACACGCCGCTGACCGCCGGCTGGCGATCGAGCCCGCCGTTGGCGCCGAGGGTCGCCCGGAAGCGGCTGCGCGCCGCGGTCCGCCTGGTCTCGACCTCGGCGTAGCCGTTGGCCGACTTGTACGGGCCGCTCCAGCTACCGAAGGCGTTGAGGCCGAGGCTGACGCCCCACGGCGTCGTCCTGGGCCGGGTCACCGCCGCGGTCGCCGCCGACAGCGTGACCGTGACCGCCTCCGGGTGGAACGCGGCGACGTACAGGGCCACGCCGCGCAGGAACGCCGGCTCGAGCTGCGCGCGCTGCGCGTCGTCGGTGCCGCGGGTGTCGAGATCGACGTCGAGCTCGATGGTCGCGGGCGCGCCGCGGACGTCGCCGACGAAGCGCAGGTGCAGGCGATCGTCGTTGGCGATCCCGACCGCGTTGACGTACAGCACGACCTGGGCCGCGGCCCGCGGCGACGCCAGCAGGATCGGGTTGGCCTCGACGAAGCCGGTCAGGAACGCGGGGCAGGCCTTGGTCCGGCCGTAGCTCTGGCACTCGATCGTGAGCCGGAGCGGACCGGCCGGCGGCTCGACCGGCTGGGCGCGGGCGGTCGGCACCGCCCCGGCGACGACGACGGCGAGCACCAGTGCGATCCAGGCCATGGCCCGCGAGCGTCGAATCATCGGCGCCAGCGTAGAGCAACTCGCGCCGCGGGTGCGGCGAGCCGGGGTGCCAGGGGGTGTGATCGACGCACGTTCGGGGCCCGGCATGGTGCGAACACGACACCACCGGTCGCGGCGCGTTGCGACCACGGGTCGGCACGGAGCTTGCTCGTGCGGTGGGCATGCGTGTCATTCCCGCTTCCGAGATCATGACCACGAACGTGGTGTCGGTGCGTGACGACGCCTCGCTCACCAACATCGACTGGGAGATGGCGCTGGCCGAGGTCCGCCACGTGCCCGTGGTCGACCGCGAGGGCGTCGTCGTGGGGATCGTGTCCGACCGCCACGCAGTGCCGGTGGTCGACGACCGCGGGCTGCCGATCGACGGCCGCCGCGCGTCAGCCTGAGAGGCCGACCTGAGCCAGCGTCGATCGGATCGCGCGGGCGTTGCAGGCCGCGGGCGAGCCGCGCCGCGGCTTGCGCATCGGCCCGTCGCGTCGACGCCGCGTCAGGGGCTCACCAGACCGCGAGGTCCGTGATCTATCAGTCAATCTGTTTTTTGCGTCCCCGCGCACATTTTTCGGAATCGATGATCCGGAGGCGCACGAGATCTCTCCCGAGCGCCCCTCGGCGCACGGCCGGGCGCCGAGGGATTGCGGTCACCTGCGTCGATCGCCAGCTTCCGCGCGATCGCTGTCGGATCGCGGCGCCCACCGTCGCCTTCCGATCGAGAAGGGCGTGGGCTCGTCGGCGCGCGGACCAGGGTCGCGGCCGCTCGGGTGAGGACGGTGGCGGACCTACGACGGCAGGATCGAGGGGCGAGGCGTCACGGGGTGGGCGGACGAGGGGACGGGGTCGATCCTGCGGTCGTGGGCGGGTGGGTCAGGGCCTGTGAATCTTTACAGATTCTCAGCCTCTGATTGATCGGCTCGCCGACGAGGAACGTCGGCAGCGCTTGTTTCACAAACTCTCAGGCGTGCGCGGGCGAGATCACTCGCCGCCGCCGCACGGGTCGCTCTTGGCGGCGCCGCACGGGTCGGGCGTGGTCGTGCCGCCGTAGGTCGCGCCGCCGTTGGCGCCGTCGTCCGCCGTGGGCGCCGGGGCCGCGACGTTGTTCTTGGACTTGCCGCCGCACGCCACCGCGCCGACGACGAGCCCGACCGCGAAGAGACTGCCGAGAAGGATGCGCATCGTGGAGGTCCTTTCGATTCGAGAGAGCCGACTACTCGGTGATCGTCACCTTGATCATCTTGACCGCGGTCTTGGGCCGATCGCCCTGGCCGGTGGGGGTGGTCTCGATCGCCTTCACGACGTCGAGGCCGGTGGTGATCTTGCCGAACACCGGGTGCTTCGAGGCGCCGGGGCTGAACCAGTCGAGGTAGCTGTTGTGCTTGGTGTTGATGAAGAACTGGGCGCCGCCGCTGTTGGGCGCGCCGGTGTTCGCCATCGACAGGGTGCCGACCTCGTTCGACAGCCGCTGCGCCGGCGGGTGCTCGTCCTGGACCCGACCGAGCGGCGAGCTGCCGGTGCCGCAGCGCGGGCTGTTCGGGTCCTTGGAGAACTCGCAGCCGAACTGGATCATGAAGTCCTTGATCACGCGGTGGAAGTGCAGGCCGTCGTAGAAGCCGCGCTGGACCAGCGCGATGAAGTTGCCGGCCGAGATCGGCATCTGGTCACGGTAGATCTCGGCGGTGAAGGAGCCGAGGGAGGTCTCGAAGGTCGCGGTGGGATTGGCCATGGCCGTTCCTATCACAGCCGCGCCGCGCCGAGGGTGAGCCTGTCGGCAATCGGGTAGAGTCCGGCGGTGGGCTCGCTCGCGCTCGTCCGTCACGGTCAGGCCTCGTTCGGGGCGTCGGCTTCAACCACGTCGATCACCTGCCGCCGTCGCTGCACACGTTTCGCTGAACGGAGCCCCCATGGACCTCGCCGTCGCCGAGCGCATCGATCATCCACGGGTTGGCGAGGCGCGGCCGCCGCGGCCGGGCGAGGAGCTGGCGATGGGCCCGCTGACCGCGTGGCTCGACGCGATCCTCGGCGGCCACGCCGACGTCGAGGTGCTGCAGTTCCCCGGCGGCCACTCCAACCTGACCTACCTCGTCCGCCGCGCTGGCGACGAGTACGTGCTGCGCCGGCCGCCGTTCGGCTCGAAGGTCAAGACCGCGCACGACATGAGCCGCGAGCACACCGTGCTGTCGGCGCTGGCGCCGAGGTACCCGCTGGCGCCGCGGCCGATCGCGCTCTGCACCGACGATGCCGTGCTCGGCTGCACCTTCTACCTGATGGAGCGGCGGCGCGGCACGATCCTGCGCAAGGACCTGCCGGCCGGGACGACGCTCGACGCCGCGACCACGCGCCGGCTGAGCCTGGCCCTGGTCGACGCGCTGGCCGAGCTGCACGCGGTCGATCACGTCGCCGCCGGCCTCGGCGGCTTCGGCAAGCCGCTCGGCTACATCCGCCGCCAGGTCGAGGGCTGGACCGAGCGCTACCACGGCTCGCGCACCGACGAGCTGCCGGCGGTGATCGAGGTCGCGGCCTGGCTGGCCGAGCACCAGCCGGCCGACGGCGCGCCCGCGCTCATCCACAACGACTGGAAGTTCGACAATCTGATCTTCGACGACACGCTGACCCGCGTGGTCGGCGTCCTCGACTGGGAGATGGCCACCGTCGGCGATCCGCTCATGGACCTCGGCACCTCGCTGAGCTACTGGGTCGAGGCCGCCGATCCGCCGCCGATGCACCAGCTCCGCTTCGGGCTCACCCACCTGCCCGGCATGCTGACCCGCGCCGAGGTCACCGCCCGCTACGTCGAGGTCAGCGGCCGCGCCGTCGCCGACCCGACCTTCTACTACGCCTACGGCCTGTTCAAGACCGCGGTCGTCGCCCAGCAGATCTACTTCCGCTTCGCGACCGGCAAGACCACCGACCCGCGCTTCGCCATCTTCATCCACGGCGTGCGCGCGCTGTCCGATCAGGCCCTGCGCGCCGTCCGTTCATCCTGAGCCGCCCTCCGCGCCGGACGTCAGTACCAGGTCGGCCAGAACATCCAGGTCGCGGCGGCGCCGCCGGCGACCATCGCGAACGCCAGGAGCTTGAGCCAGCGCGGGCGGGCGCGGGAGGCGGCGAGCAGGGTGTCGATGTCCTCACTGTCGGTGTCGGCGTGGGCGTCGGCGGCCGCGAGCTCAAGCCCGCGCGCCAGCTCGCCGGCCGAGGCGTAGCGATCGTCGGGGGCCTTGGCCAGCGCGGTGCGGACCACGCCCTCGATCGCGGCCGGGATCGCGCGGTGCGGCGCGACCTCGTCGAACGTCGGCACCGGCCCCTCGCGGTGCAGCCACATGACGTCGAACGGTTTGGCCGCGCGGAACGGCCGGCGCTCGGTCAACAGCTCGAACAGCAGCACGCCGGCGCCGTAGACGTCGGACCGCGCGTCGACGGTCGCGCCCGTGGTCTGCTCCGGCGACATGTAGCTCGGCGTGCCGATCGCGAGGTCGACGCTGAACCCGCCGGGGCCGTCGACGATCTTGGCGACCCCGAAGTCTGTGAGCTGGGCGTGCTCGCCCATCGCGTCCGACCAGACCAGGATGTTGGCGGGCTTGATGTCGCGATGGATGATGCCGTGGGCGTGGGCGTGGGCCAGCCCGGCCAGCACCTGACGGCCGATCGACAGCGCGCGCGGCACCGACAGCGAGCCCTCGCGTAGCAGGCTGGCGAGGGTGCGGCCGGCGACGTAGTCCATCACCAGGTAGGGCGCGTCGCCGGCCATGCCGTAGTCGATCACCGCGACGCAGTTCGGGTGGTTCATGCGGCTCGCGGCCCGGGCCTCGATCTCGAAGCGGCGCCGCAGCTCGGGCGTGGCCGCCGCGGCCTCGTGCAGGAACTTGATCGCCACCGGCCGGCCGAGGCCGTGGCGCTCGCCGCGGTAGACCACGCCCATGCCGCCCTCGGCGATGGCGCCGACGATGCGGTAGCGACCATCGAGGATCGAGCCGATCCGCGGATCGGGCGCGAGGCGCGGACGACGGGGCGGTGGGCAGGGCTCGGTGGCTGGCTGCATGGTCGACCCCTGTATGACGCGCGGTCTCGAGGTTTCGTTCAGGGGTTCAGGTGTCGTCGCGAACCACGCCCGGCGGTCCGACCACCGCGCAAGGTTCACTCACGCGACAGGAGCGTCCGGTGCGCGCGGATCAGCTCGACCCGCGAGCTCACGCCGAGCTTGGTCCGGGCCCGGCGGAGGTGGGTGGCGACGCTCGACGGCGACAGGCCGAGCTCGTAGGCGATGGCCTGGTTGGAGTGGCCCATGGCGACCGCGCCGACGACCTGGGCCTCGCGCGCGGTGAGGGCGCCGCGGGTCGCCGGCCGCGGCTGGTTGGGGTGGGCGACGTAGTAGCGCCGGCCGCCCTGCTCGAAGCTGTCGACCAGGGACCAGCGACCGGCGATCATCGCTTGCCAGGTCTGGGTCGCCTCGTCGGCCGACAGCCGCTGGGGTCGGGCCCGCAGCCGATCGATCGCGATCGCCGCCGACCGCAGGGCGTCGCGCGCGGTCGCGGTCGCCGCCGGGCCCTCGGCGTGCTCGATCGTGCCGGACGGCGAGATGATCGCCTCGCCGCGACGGTGGAGGGCGCGGCCGATGCGCGCGCCGGCGGCGAGGTGGGCCGCCACGCGATCGAGCAGCTCGCGGTCGCCGAACGGGACCCGGGGCACGCCGCGGGTGGGCAGCGCCGCCGCCAGCGAGCAGCCCAGCCCCGCCGCGTCGAGGGCGTTGACGCCGAGGATGTCGGGGTAGCGGTGGGATTCGGTCGTGCGCGCGACCATGTCCGGGTCGGCCGCCATCGCCGGGATGGTGACGCTCGAGCCACCGGTGCCGAACAGGTGGATGTGCCGCTTCACCGCCGCCGGCGTGAGCCGCTCCCAGGCCTCGAACCGGGCGACGCCCTCGGCCGAGCCCATGAGGCCCTCGCCGACGTAGCCCGACGTCGTGAAGCCGTCCGGCTGCGAGACGTCGACGAAGTAGGCGGCGACTCCGAGCCCGCCGTCGAGGTGCGGGCGGGCGGCGGCGAGCACGCCGCGCAGCCACGCCGCCGGCGTCGCGTCCACGCGATACGCCGCTTCGATGACACCGAGCACGTCGACCGCACGCATGCTGGTCCCGGATCCCCCTGCGCTGATGCTACCGCGCCTGGAACGGCGCGTCGCGATCATCGCGGCGATGGTATCGTCCGGACATGGGTCGGCCGAGCGGACTGCGGGGCGCCTGGGTCGCGCCGGGCGAGCTGGTCGTGCTGAGCGTGCCGATCGATGCGCCCCGCGTGCACGCGGGCCTCACCGCCGCCGAACTCGAGGTCGTGGCCCTGGTGCTCGAGGGCCTGTCGAACCAGGAGATCGCGAACCGCCGCGCGGTCGCGCGCTCGACGGTCCGCAAGCAGCTCGAGGGGATCTACCGCAAGCTCGGCGTCGGCTCGCGCGCGGAGCTGGCCGCGCTCGACCGATCCAGCGCGGGGTGACTACCTCCGGCGACGCGGGCGACGGCCCAGGCCTAGCGCGAGCACGAGCACGAGCACGAGCACGACGACCAGCGGCGAGGTCGCCGACCGACCCGCGGCCGAGCAACCGCCGCCGTCGGTGGCGCTGGCGCCGGCGTCGGGACCGGTGACCCCGGCGTCGATCTCGGGCGGATGATCGCCGGTGTAGCCATCGAGGAAGCCCTGGTAGACGGCGGCCAGCCGGAAGTGGGCCGGCTGATCGCACAGCGCGTCGTCGGCGTATGAGTCGACGCCGACGATGACCTCGAGGCCGCTGTGATAGACGAGCGCGGGCCCGCCGGAGTCGCCGATGCAGGTCACGTGGCCAGGCGCGCCGACCGCGATGGTGTCGTCGGGGTCGAGCCCGGCGACGACGGTGGTGGCCTGGCGCCGGGTCGACGCGGGGGTGCCGACGACCTGCTGGCCGTAGCCGACGATGCGCGCCGGCGCGCCGACCAGGCCGGTGACCGGCCCGCGCCACAGCCCGAGCGGCGTCACCCCGGTCAGCGGCTGGGCCAGGATGACAACGGCGATGTCGGCGTGGAACGGCGCCGCGGGGTTGTAGGCCGGGTGGGCGTGGACCGCGGTCACGGCGAGCAGGTGCGGCTCCAGGTCGACCAGGCGCGGGTAGACCGACGCGTCCTCGCCGGGGAACACGCCGTAGAGGTAGCCGGGGTGGTGGGGCGCGTCGACGCAGTGGGCGGCGGTGACCAGCACCGTCGGCGCGATCAGCGCGGCGGTGCAGGTGGCGAGCACCGACCGGTTGGCCGGGTACGACGCCAGCAGCACCACCGCGTGGTCGGCCGGCGACGCGCCACCGCCGATGATGGCCTGGTCGTGGCCGCCGACGGTCGGGGCCTCGGGCGCGCAGGCGGCGAGCGCCGCCGGCAGGAGGGTCGCGAGCAGGATCCGCTTCATGGCCGCGGACCCTATGCGCTGGCCGCCCACCAGACAAGCCTCAGGGCAGCATCGTCGGGCAGGCGGTGAGGCCGGTCGTGACGCAGTGGATCCGGCCCTGGATCGGCGCGCTGACCGGGCTGTGGGCCGTGAGGTGGTCGGCGAGCACCTGGTCCATGAGATTGCGGGTCGTCGCCCGCGGCATCAGCACCGGGTAGCCGTCGCCGCCGTCGGCCATGAAGTCGTTCTCCGCGATGAGGTAGCTGGTGCCCGCGGTCAGGTCGACCGCGCCGCCGGTGCAGGTGCCGTCGGCGGCCTGGCGGACCGCGCTCAGCACGCGATTGCCGGCGGCGTGGCTGATGTCGTAGGTGAAGCACAGCCCGGACACCTGCGGGAAGCGACCGTCGATCGCCGGCATGCGCGACACGCCGTTCTCCAGCATGGTCTTGAGCTCGGCGCCGGAGACGGTCAGGGTCACCACCTCGTTGCCGAACGGCAGGACGGTGTTCACCGAGCCGCGGGTGATCGTGTAGGGCGGCGGCGCCGGCGCGACGTAGGCCGGGCAGAAGTCGGTCGCGATGTCGACGCCCGGGCAGGTGAGCGCGTCGCGCAGGCCGCCAGAGTTGGTGATCGCGAAGTCGGTGCCGTAGCTCGTGCGCATCGCGTCGGTGGTGATGTTGCCGACCTTCGACTCGCAGCGACGACCGTTGCCGGTGCCGCACGCGTCCGACCGGAAGATCGTCTCGGTCGACAGCGCGATCACGGTGCCGAAGATCGCCTTGAGCTGGTCGCGATACGGCGTGAGCAGATCGACGATCGCCTGATCGGCGGTGACGCCGGTGATGAGCGGCGTCACGAAGGCCGACGTCGCCGGACCGGCGATGCCGGCGGCGTCCACCGTCAGCTGGGTCCGGGCGTAGGTCAGGCCCTTGCTGCGATTCTCGACCACGAGCTGGCCATTGATCCGGCCGCTGTACAGGATGTCGGTGTGGTCACCGAAGATGACGTCGAAGCCGCTGACTCCGTTGGCGAAGTCGATCAGCGGGCCGAACGGCACGTTGCCGGTGAAGCCCTCGACGCCCTTGTGCGCGATCGCGATCACGACCTTGGCGCCTGACCGTCGCAGCTCGGCGGCCGCAGCCATCGCCGCCGCGGTCGACTCGGCGATCGTCAGGGTGCCCAGCCCGCCCGGCGTGACCAGCGTCGGCGCCTCTTCGTTGACGATGCCGACCACGCCGATCTTGACCCCGCCGACCATGAACGTCTTGCGCTGGTGGACGCCCTCGAGGTTGCCGTCGAGGTTGCCGAGGTTCGAGGCCACGAACTTGTACTCGGCCAGATCGATGAGGTGCTGGAGGTAGCCCGTGCCCGCGTCGAAGTTGTGGTTGCCGAAGGTGTCGGCCTGGAGGCCCATCAGGTTGAGGGCGAGGATGGCCGGCTCGTCGTTGAAGTACTTCGACAGGGGCGGCGACGCGCCGAAGGCGTCGCCGGCGGTGAAGGTGAAGGCGTTGGGGTGCGCGGCCCGCTCTTGCTGCCAGTAGGCCGAGATCACCGGGGCGCCGCCGATCGGGGGCCGGCCGAAGACCGGGTTGGCCAGCGGATCGAGCTGCGCGTGCCAGTCGGAGACGTTCAAGAACGTCAGTTCGACCGGCCCCTTCGACGCCGCCGAGCTAACGCCGCCGAGCTCGTCAGTCCCCGTCTCCGCCGCACAACCAGCCAGTCCCAGAATACCCGCCGCGATCAAACTCTTCCGTAGACGCATGACACCGTCCTTTCGCGAGCCCCACCTCACCTGACTCACTCGACTCAGGTGATCGGCGCGATCCATGACGTGGATCGAGATCACCTGTCAAGGATGAAGGAGGGCTCACACTGCATGACGGCTACGCGGCGCGACCTTCGCAGTCTACGTGCCGATTTTTGACTGTTCACATCCGTCGATTGGTGACGGACGCTGTCACCCATCGCCGGACGCGCGTCGAAGCGCTACGGCGCGCCGGGGACCGTGAAGAAGAACGCGCTGCCCGCGCCGAGCGCGCTGTCGGCCCAGATCGTCCCGCCGTGGGCCTCGACCAGGCACCGCGAGATGTACAGGCCGAGCCCGAGGCCGCGGCGATCGCCGACGCCGACCTGCCAGAACCTCTCGAAGATCGCCTCCAGCTTGTCGGCGGGGATGCCAGGGCCGGTGTCGGTCACCGAGAAGCGCGCGTGCGCGCCGACGCGCTCGACCCCGACCCCGATGGTCGCGCCGCTCGGGCTGAACTTCACCGCGTTCACGATCAGGTTGCCGAGGACCTGCAGGACGCGCTCGCCGTCGAAGCGCGCCGGCACCGGGCCCAGGACCCGCGACTCGATCACAATGCGCTTGGCGGTCGCCAGCGGGCCCCAGGTCTCGGCCGCCTCGTGGACCATGTGCTGCGCGTCGCCCAGCGTCGGGTGGACCGCGAGCTTGCCGGCGTCGATGCTGGCGATGTCGACCAGATCGCCGACCAGCCGGTTCATCCGAGTGGCCGCGCGCAGGATCCGCTGGGCGTTGGTCAGCGCCGCCCGGCCGGCGGCGTCGGCGCCCGCGGCGTCGGCGATGAGCTCCACGCTCATGACGATCGTGTTGAGCAGCCCGCGCAGATCGTGGCTGACCATCCCCAGGAAGTCGTCACGGTGGGCGAGCGCGTCGTCAGCCCGCGCCCGCTCGGTGAGCAGGTGCTCGTCGGTCTGATCGCGCTCGAGAGGCAACAGGCGGGCCAGGATGCGGGTGCTCGCGGCGCGCTGGGCCTCCAGGACGGCGTCGGCCTCGTTGCGCGCGACCACCAGCTCCGCGTCCTCGCGCGTCCGCGCCCGATCGACCCCGAGTTCGGCCCGCAGCGAGCCGCCCGCCGCGCGCCGCTGCTGGTCGGCCTTGGCGCGCGCCGTGCTCAGGACCTCGTCCGCGTCGATGCGGGCGCGCTCGATGAGCTGGTCAGCGACGCGCTCGACCTCCTGGGCCTGCTCGACCAGCGCGTCGTCCGCCTTGGCGCGCTCGACCGCGAGGCTCTCGTCGGTCTGGGTGCGCTCGGGGCGGGTGTCCTGGGTGGGCATGCCGCACGCTACTCGATCACAGCCCGAGCTGCTTCATGAACGTCGCGTTGTCCCAGAACAGGTACTCCTCGGTCGTCGTGCCGTCGGGCCCCAGTGGCCGATGGCCTTCGTGGTGTGGCCGTCAGGCCAGTGCACGACGATGTCGGCGGCGTGGCTGCGGTGGAGGTCGGCCCACGGCTGGTGGGTGAAGACCCTGGCCGAGGTCGAGGACGGCTACATCGACGCGGTGCTCCGGGCCCACGGCGGCAACCGGGCGAGGGCCGCGGCGCAGCTCGAGGTCGCGCCGGCGACGCTGTACCGCAAGCTGGCCGCCCGTCGCGCGCGGACCTGACGCCACCGCGGCGCGGACCGGCCGGCGCGCGTGCCAGCCTGGCAGCGTGGTGCGGCGCGCGGTTCACGGTCGCGACCAGGCTCTCGCGAGTTGCCGTGCGGCACGGCGGTTGCTGTGACCGGCAGCCATGCGCCGCCCATCGTCTCCGCTGCTGATCGCGTTCGCCGCCGCCCTGTTGACCTTCACCGGGGCCGCGCCGCCCGCCCGCGCCGATCCGACCCGCGGCGCCGAGGCCGCCGCCGCCGCGAGCCCAGCCGCGCTCGATCCTGACGACGACACCCGGTTCGCGTGCGGCAAGCCCCGCGGCGCGTTCGAGGTCAACCTCGCCGACGAGGTCACGGTCAAGGACCTGGTGACGTGGGCGATGGGCTTCTCGTGCAAGCGCTTCGTCTTCACCGCTGGCATCACCGCGCGCTCGGCCAAGCTCACGATGATCACGCCCGGCAAGCTCGACGCCGCCGAGGCCTGGTCGGTGTTCGAGGTCGCGCTCGAGTCGATGGGCCTGGCCGCGGTCGCCAAGGGCAAGGTCTACGAGATCGTCGAGGCCGCCAGCGCCAAGGAGGCCGCGCTCGCGATCCGCAAGAGCTTCCCCGACGGCGGCGGCGGCGTGGTCCGCCTGCTCCTGCGGCCGCAGTACGCCGCCGTTGACGACCTGCAGGCCGCGCTCGACCTGGTCAAGTCGCGCAACGGCCTGGTCACGCCGCTCACCAACCTCCACGCCCTGCTCATCACCGACGATGGCCGCCACGTCGCCCGGATGCGGACGATGATCGAGGAGCTCGACCGCCCGGGTGACGGCGCCGGGGTGTGGGCGGTGCCGGTGGTCCACCGCGATCCCGACGCGCTGGTCGACGTCCTCACCACGTTGCTCGCCGACGATCCGGCCGCGCATCCGCCGGGCACGCCGGCCACCCACGCGCCGCGCCTGGTCGCCGACCGCCGGGTCAGCGCGCTCTTCGTGGTCGGCAGCGCGGACGATCACCGGCGGGTCGCGGCCCTGGTCGGCGCGCTCGATCGCGATCAGGGCGACGACGCGACCATGACCGCGGTCCGCCTGCGCAACGCCCGCGCCGCCGAGGTGGTGGCCTCGCTCGGCCCGCTGCTGACCGGCGGGTCGGGCGCCGGCGCCGGCGACAGCAAGGCGGTGACCGGGCCGGTCAAGGTCGCGGCCGACGACGGCACCAACGCCGTGCTGATCCTGGCCTCGGCCAAGGACACCCTCGCGGTCCGGACCATGCTCGACGAGCTCGACGCCCCCCGCCGGCAGATCTACGTCGAGGCGATGGTGCTCGAGGTGTCCGACGCCGCCAGCCAGAAGCTCGGGGTCAGCTGGCACGCCGGCGAGGACACCTCGTCCGGCGGGGTCGCGCTCGCCGGCTACCAGACCAGCGGGCTGTCGTCGGTGTCGGCCGCCGACACCCTGGCCAGCGCCGGCAGCGGGCTCATCACCGGCGTGCTCGGCACCAGCCTGACGTCGACCCTGTTCGGCGAGAGCGTGCCGTCGTTCGGCCTGTTGCTCCAGGCCACCGCCACCACCGGCCAGGTCGAGGTCCTGGCCTCGCCTCACCTCATGATGCTCGACAACAAGGAGGCGGTGATCTCGGTCGGCGCCAACATCCCGTACATCTCGCACACCGCCGGCACCGCGACGTCGCTGGTGACCTCGGGCCAGCAGATCGAGCGGCAGAAGGTCGCGTTGACCCTGACCATCACGCCCCACGTCGCGCCGGCCGAGCCCGGCGGCACGCCCGACGACGAGCGGATCCGGCTCGACCTCGTGCTCGAGCACAACCAGCTCGGCGAGTCCGACTTCCAGGGCCTCGGCCCGACCTGGAAGGAGCGCAAGCTGTCGACCAGCGTCGTGGTCCGCGATCAGGACAACCTGGTGCTGGGCGGCCTCATCGACGAGCGGGTCGAGAAGACCGTCGAGAAGCTCCCGCTGCTCGGCGACCTGCCGCTGCTCGGCGCGCTGTTCCGCTCGACCAAGCACGTCCACAGCAAGTCCAATCTGCTGATCGTGATCACCCCGCATCTGATCGACGACTCGGCCGCTGGCCGGGCGCTGTTCGAGCGCCGCATGCACGAGCGCGAGGAGTTCCTCGGCGCCCACAGCGCGCTGTCGACCCGGGTCGCCGAGCCCGACGTCGACTACGGCAAGAAGCGCGGCCTGATCGCCGAGATCGACGCCGCGGTCCAGACCGTCGACGACGAGCGCACCGCCCGCGAGCGGCTGCACGGCCCGACCCCGCCGTCCGGCCGCGTCGACGTCGTGACCGCTCCCTGACTGTCGACGCTCGTAGCTGGCCCAAGGCCCAGGAGACCGATACAATTCGTGTGTGAGCAGCGTGGCCGAACAGAACGAGGCGCATCGTCGTACGAGCGCAGGCTACTTCACCGGCCTGCGCGTGGCCGGTGTGCGTTGTTTCGGGCCCGAGCAGCACCTCAGCCTCGCCGACCGCGACCGGCCGGCCAAGTGGACCATCGTTCTCGGCGAGAACGGCGTCGGCAAGACGACGCTGCTGCAATGCCTGTGGGCGATGGCTCCACCCGTGCGCCTGTCGATCGCCACGGACACGGACGGAGAAACGCTACGTCTCGCCGCCATGGCGCTCGAACGTCTCGTCACCTCGAGCCAGGACGACGGGGAGTACGCGGCAATGGCGCGCGCGCTGCTGCGGCAGGTGGCGCCCTGGCGAACCTCGTGGAACGGCCCGACGAACGTCTTGCTCGAAGAGCTGCGCCGCGACGCTCACGGCGGGCACGAGCTGCGCATCCCTGCGTGATGGGGTAGCGCGATCACCGGGGCGCGGCTCAGGGCTTCGGCGTCGGCGGCTTCGGCGCCGGCATCACCAGCTCGAACTCCTGCAGCGCGTCCTCGAGCTCCACCTTCTGGTCGAGCCGCTTGGCCTCGAGGTCGGCGAGGTCGGCGCCGAGCTTGTTGGCCTCGGAGGTGAACTCGTCGAGCTGCTTGGTCCACTTCTCGCGCTGGGCCCCGGCCTTGGGGTTCTTGGCGATCGCGCGCAGGTTCTCGCGCAGCTCGCCGGACCGCTGGTCGAGCTTGTTGCGGCGCTCGGCCACGCCCTCGAGCTGCTCCTCGATCTTGGCCAGCGCTCGCCGGCGATCGATGATCGGCTGCAGCTTGGCGCGGACGTCGGGGCCGAGCTGGGCCGACACCAGCAGCTTCTCGAGGACGTCGAGCGCCGGCGCGTTCCAGATGCTGATCGACGTCCGGCTCGGGGTCTGCTCGGTGACGCTGACCGTGCCGTCGCGGGTGCCCTTGGCCACCACCAGCCGGACCAGGTACGCGTCGGCCAGATCCTCGGTGCCGTCGGGGCGCGGGGTCAGGGTGTAGTTCCAGCCGGCCTTGGGGTGGCGGATCATCACGGTGAAGCCGTCGTTCATCGTCTGGGCCCGGACGGTGTAGGTGGTGGTCAAGCGGCTGTACTGCTCGATCTCGAGCACGCCGCGCGACATCTTCACCAGCCGCATCTGGTCCTGGTCGCTGTTCGACGTCGACGTCACCATGATCCCGGTCTCGACCGAGAACGGGATGGTCGCGCTGGTGTCGGCGCCGATGGTCTCGCTCAGGCCCTCGCCGACGAAGCTGCCGCCGGCGTAGATGCCGATCGGCCCCGGCTCGAGCACGAACGGCGTCGAGTTCTTGAAGCGCACCACCCGGTAGGGGTTGACCTCGTAGCCGGCGCCGGCGCCGCCCGGCCGGTAGAGGAAGATCTCCTCGCCGTCGACCTCGGCGTTGACGATCGCGACCATGGTCGAGGTGCCCTCGGGCACGGTGACCCGCTCGCCGAGCTCGAACCGGGTCTGGCCGGCGACGGTCGCGGCTCGGGCCTGGGCCTGGGTCGAGCGGGCCAGCGCGTCGTAGTCGACGCCGCTGGGCTGGTTGTCCGCATTGCCGTCGTAGCCCTCCGCCTCGTCGAGGGGCTCGGCGGCGTAGCGCGAGTCGAAGTCATCGTCGTTGCCGGCCGAGCGACCGGCGCCGCC
>JAYVSF010000130.1:0-4642 GCA_043775605.1 Myxococcales bacterium | reverse complement strand
CACGGCCTCGAGGGTGTCTCGATGCGCCGGATCGATCTCGAGCGCCTTCTCGAACATGTTGAGCGCCTTCTTGCGCTCCGCCAGGTTCTGCCGAACCATGCCCAGCCGGTAGTAGATGCGGACCACGTCCGCCTCGGCCTGGCTGTCGCGATGCTGGACCAGGATGGTCTGGTAGATCTTCCCGGACCCGTCCCAGTCGCCCATCTTGAACAGCAGGTCGGCCCGCCCGGTCAGGGTCGGCAGGTAGGTCGAGTCGATGTTGTAGGCGGCCTCGTAGTGGCGGTGGGCGCGCGGGTGATCGCCGAGCTCGTCGGCGGTGCGGGCGGCCCGGTAGTACAGCTCGTTGAGCGTGCGCGGGTCGGGCCGTGACTGCGCGGTCTTGCGGACCAGCATCTCGGCGACCGGCGACAGCGCCGCCCACTCCTTGTTCTGGAAGTACAGCTCGGCCAGCGGCCGGCCGGCGTCGACATGCTCGGGGTCGAGCGCGATCACCGCGGCGTAGAGCTGCTTGGCGGTGACCGGATCGCGCAGGCGCTCCTGGTAGATCTTGGCCGCCTCGTTGAGCAGGCGGACCTTGTCGAGCACCACCGGGGTGTAGCTCTCGGCCCGCACCATCATCTGGGCGGCCTTGAGCCAGTCGCCGCGGTCGGCGTAGAGCTTGGTCAGGGCCTCCATCGACGGCACGTGGCCGGGGTCGACCGCGACCGCACGCAGGAAGTTCGACTCGGCCTCGACCGCGTCACCCTGCTGGCCGTACTGGATCTTGCCGATCCGGCAGTACAGGTCGACCTGCTTCTTGGGCTCGTCGGTGAGCTGGACCAGCCGGCCCATCGCGTCGATCGCGCGATCCCACTCGGAGATCTTCTCGTACAGCCGGCCGAGCGCGTCGAGGGCCCGCGGCTCGTCGGCGTCGAAGCCGAGGACATCGGTGTAGGCCTCGATCGAGCGATCGAAGTCCTGGAGCTGCTGCTCGTAGATCGCGCCCATCGCGCAGTAGAGGTCGATGCGCGTGGCCACGTCCGTCGTGTTGAGGATGTGGTTGCGGTAGGTCTCGACCAGGGCCTCCCAGCGGCCGGCCTGGGCGTAGATCCGCGCCAGCTCGCGATAGGCCGCGTAGTTGCGGCCGTCGATCGCGACGATCTTCTCGTGGCACTCGGCCGCGCGGTCGAGCTTGTGGAAGCGCTCCTCCCAGGCCTGGGCCATGCGGTCGTACAGGGACACCCGCTCGTTGTCGGTGTTCGACGCGTCGAGCTGGGCCTCGAGGACCTCGAGGTACTTGTCGGGCTGATCGGTCTTCAGGTAGAGCTGCTCGAGCGCGCGCAGCGCCGGCAGGTTGGTGGCGTCGATCTCCAGCACCGCCTGGTAGGCGGCGGTCGCCCGCGCCGGGTTGGCGAGGCGCTGGTCCCAGATCTGGCCGATCTCCAGCTTGAGCCGGATCACGTCGCGCTCGTCCTGCTCGAGGCCGGAGCGCTTGCCGAGCACGTCGATCAGCGGCTCCCACATCTGGTGGAAGCGGTAGAGCCGATCGAGCGAGGTCAGGACCGGGATGGACGTCGGGTCGCTGGCCAGGGCCGCCTGGTAGGCCGAGATGGCCTGGCCCTGATCCATGATCTGGGTCTCGAGCAGCTCGCCGAGCGCGAGGTTGACCTCGGCCCGCCGGACCGGCGACGGCTCGGCCGCGGCCTGACGCGACAGGGTCTCGACCAGCTCGGTCCACGCGCCGCGCCGGCGCTGCAGCTCGGCCATCGCGCCGAGCGCGCTGACGTGGGTCGGATCGATGCGCAGCGCCTGCTGCACCGAGTGCTGGGCGTACTCGATGTGGGCCAGGTGCTGGCCGTACCAGCGGCCGATCTTGACCCACAGGTCCGCGGCCTGGTTGCGGTTGGAGCTCTCGAGCTCGCGGACCTGGTTGGTGTACTCGCCGAGCAGCTCCTGCCAGCGGTTGGTCGCCGTCGCCAGCCGCTCGAGCTCGCGGGCGGTGCCCTCGTGGCCGAAGTCGCGCTTGAACGCGTCCTCGAGCACGACGTACGCCGAGTCCTGATCGCCAAGCTCGGTCTCGTAGATCTTGGCGACGTGGCCGAGCAGCGCGATCTGCTCGTGGACGTCGGTCTTGTGCCCGGCGCGCTCGAGCAGGACGTCGTTGAGCTCGGTCCACTTGCCCTGGGTCCGGTAGATCGCCTCGAGCCGCTCCGACGCCACCTGGTTGGTGTTGTCGAGCTCGCGGACCCGCTCGTAGACCAGCGCGGCCTGATCGAGGTCGTCGACCTTCTCCTCCCAGGTCGCGGCCGCCTGCAGCAGGGTCTCGATCTTCGCGGCCGGCTCCTCCTGGACCAGGGCGCGCTTCTCGAGGACCTCGATGGCCTCCTCCCAGCGGGCCTCGCGGGTGAACAGCGCCTCGAGCGCGGTCAGCGCCCGGAAGTCGCCGAAGTGGATCGCCAGCACCGCCCGCCAGGCGGCGACCGAGGCGTCGACCCGACCGAGGACGTCGCCCTCGAGCCGGCCGAGCTCGGCGTACAGCTCGATGATCGTGTCCTCGTCGATCTTGACCCCGGAACGATCACCCCTCTGGCCGACGTCGATGATCCGGCGCAGGGTCTCGGTCAGCTCGTCCCAGCTCTGGGTCGAGCGGTACAGCCCGGCGAGGGCGCCGAGGGTCTCGAGGTCCTGCTGATCGAGGCGATCGGCGCACAGCCAGGCGTCGAGCGCCGAGCGCTCGCGGCCGAGCTTGTCGCTCCACACCCGGCCGAGCCGCTTGTAGAGGACGATCTGGTCCTCGTCGGCCTGGGCGACCGCGACCTGACGCTCGATGATCTCGACCAGCTCGTCCCAGCGCTGACCGCGAACCTGGAGTTCGGCCAGGGCCGACAGCGCCAGCGGATCCTCGCCGCGGATGTCGAGCACGCGGCCCCACAGATCGGCGGCGCGGGGGTCGTCGTTCAAGGCCTCCGACGACAGCCGGGCCATGCGGGCGTAGGTGTCGCCCAGCTCGGCGTCACCGTCGGCGACGTCGATCAGCTTCTCGTAGGTCTGGTACAGGTTGGCCCAGTCCTCGCGCCGGAAGAAGATCGCCTCCTCGGCCTCGAGGGCCCGGCGGTTGCGGCTCTCCTGATCGAGGACCGCGTGGTAGCAGCCGAGCGCGGCGTCGAGATCGCCGAGCGCGTCGGCGTAGAGCGCGCCGCGCCGGAAGTGCAGCTCGATCTGCTCGTCGGGATCGGTGGTCACCTCGATGCGGCGACGCAGGACCTCGACCAGCTCGTCGTACATCCCCGCGCCCAGGTACAGGCGGTCGAGGGCGGCCAGGGCCTCGGGCTCGCGCGGCTCGATCGCCAGGACCCGGAGGTGGGTAAGGACGGCGCTGTGGGCGTCGCGCAGCTCGGCCTCGTGGACCCGGGCCAGGCGCAACAGGGTCTGGCGCTGGACCTCGCGGTCGCGGTGGCGGGCCAGGGTGTCGGTGTAGACCGAGACCAGGCCGTCCCAGCCGCCGGTCTCGCGCGCCAGGCGCTCGGACTCCTCGATCGCCCGCTCGCTGCGCGGGTCCTCGGTCGCGGCCATGCCCCACCAGCCGAAGGCGCGGCCGCCGTCGGTGAGCCGGCCCTCGGCCAGCTCGGCCAGCCGGACCTGCATCGCCTGGCGGTCGGCCGGGGTCTTCAGGTTGCCGAGCTGGACCTCGTAGATGCCGTGGAGCTTCTCGAACTCACCCGCGGTCTCGTACAGCGGCTCGAGGATCTGGGCGATCTCGGTCTGCTGGTGGCCGGCGAGGAACAGCTGCTCGAGCGCCTCGAGGGTCGGCGCGTGGGTCGGGTTGGAGGTGAGGATCTCGCGGTAGACGTCGATCGCGCCGCGCTTGTCGTCGAGCGGCTGCTCGAGGGTCTGGCCCAGCCGGAACTGGAGCGCGACCACTTCCTCGTCGGCGTCGGCCAGGCGGATCTCGCCGCGCAGGGTCTCGGCCAGCTCCTTCCACCGCGCGGTCGCGGTGTACAAGCGGTCGAGGGCCAGCACCGCCGGCTTGTTGTCGCTCTCGACGTCGAGGATGCGGCGGTAGGTGGCGATCGCCTGGTCGACGTTGGCGAGGTCGACCTCGTAGACCCGGGCCAGCCGACTCAGGAGGTCGACCTGACGGGGGACGTCGAGCGACTTGTCGGACTCGGCGGTGTACAGCGCCGCCAGGTCGGTCCACTGACCCGTGATCTCGGCGAACCGCTCGAGGTGGCCGAGCGTGATTTCGTTGCCGGAGTCGTCCTTGAGCGCGCGGGCCAGGGCGGCGAACGCGGCCTTGGGATCGGTCAGGCGCTGCTCCTGGATCGCGGCGATCCGGTGGAGCAGATCGACCCGGGCCAGCGGGTCCTCGGTGTGGGCGACGATCACCTCGGTGACGTCGACCAGCTTGCCGTACTCGCCCGAGGCCTCGTAGATCGGCTCGAGCACGCGGGCGGCCAGGACCGGCTCGCCCTCCTTCTTGTGGACCAGCTCGTCGAGAGCGACCAGGGTCTCGGCGTGGCCGGGATCCATGGCCAGGGCCTCGCGGTAGCTCTCGATGGCGCGGGTCTGATCGCCGAGCCGGAGCTGCCAGAGCTGGCCGATGCGGTACTTCAAGCCGACCAGCTCGCCACCGTTGTCGGCGAGTTCGACCTGGCGCTCGAGG
>JAYVSF010000129.1:0-10722 GCA_043775605.1 Myxococcales bacterium | reverse complement strand
CGGCGTCGTCGTCATCGCCACCCTCGACCCGGTCACCGGCGAGGCCGGCCCGCTGGTCCCGGTCACCGGCGCCCCCACCCTGCACGTCGAGGAATTGCGCTTCTTCGCCGGCACGCTCTACGCCGCCAGCCGCGACGGCACCCTGGTCACGATCGATCCGTCGACCGGCGCCACCACCGTCGTCCCGGTGCCAATCGGCCGCGTCCACGCCATGGAGGGCTTCGAGCCCCGCCCCGCCCCGCCCTGACCCGCCGGAGGGATGGCTTCGAACCCGCCTGACCCGACCTTGCCCGGCCGATCTCGACCCGTAACAAAAGGCCCGCCCAGCGACAACTGGCGTCCTGCTTTTGTAACGTTGCTCACACCTCCGCGGACCTCGCGCTGGTCGTCCGCGCCGCCCATCCCCACGCGCTGCGCCCCACCCCGCCGGTTCGGTCTTCATCCGCCCAATCTCCGCCGAATCCTCTCCCGAAAGTGCGCACCGTGGAGGCCTTCCGCCGCTGGCCTGACGGCCCGGAAGGCGCCGGCGCGCGACGCCCGCTTGCCCCACCGGCGCGTCGGACGGACGAGCGCAACCTGATATCATCCACGGCGATGCCCGTGCTGTCGTCCCGTTACACCTTGCCCGTACGAACCGCGGAGCATGTCGCCGCAGTGTGCGATCTCGGCGCCCTTGATGCCGCAGATCACGCTCGGCTATATGTGAACCTGTCGGCCAAGCAAGGCGGCGATCGGATCGATCGGATCGCGACGCGGATCCGTCGCGCTGACCGATATCGACGCGAGCTCGTTACTGGCCATGCCGGATCCGGCAAGTCGACCGAGCTCCTGCGCATCTCCAACGAGCTGCGCAAACCGAAGCACGGCAAGGAGTTCCACGTCGTCTACGTCGATGCCAACGAACGCCTCGGTATGTGGAACCTTCGTTTGCCACAGATCATCATCGCAATGATGGCCGCGCTCGTGAAGGAACCGCGGCTCGACCTCAGGGCCAACCCGGCCGCGTCATCCTTCACGAAACGCGTCAAAGCGATCGCGGGCGCGATCGGCAAAGAGCTGGCGAGCAAGGTCGACGACATCACCGGCATCGAGCTGCTCGGTGCGTCTCTCAAGGCCAGCCAGGAGATCTCCAACCAGTTTCGCGACGTCGCCGCGGCGCAGATGCAGGAGTTGCTGGCGACCGCGTCAGGCCTCGTCGCTGAGGTATCGCGTGAACTCGGGGTCGAAATCGTGTTCGTCGTCGACAATCTCGAGAAGGTTCCTCCTCAACAGGTCGACGGCGATCGGTCGCTCCACGACGTACTCTTTGTCCAGGAGCTGCCTCTCCTCGATCTCCCGGCCCATCTGATCCTCACGTATCCCATCTCGTTGAACTACACCGCCTACGAGCTCCGACAGAGCTATCAGGCTTCAGACACGACGACGTTGCCCATGGTTTCGGTGCGCCAACCGCCGGATCCGCTCGATCGGCACCGAGGTGACGACGACACAGGGATTGATCTGTTGGTTGATCTCCTGGAGCGTCGGATCGACATCGCCGCACTGTTCGACGAGCGCGAGACGGCTCGTTACCTGGTCAGACTCAGTGGCGGCTGTGTGCGAGACGTGATGCGCTACGCTGGCGCGCTCTCGAATGTCGGAGAGCCACCCTTCACCGTGTCGATGGTCGAAGCGGCGATCGCGGACTTTCGTAGCGACTACGAACGACTCCTTGGTAGCAAGCAGTACGTCAAGCTGCTACCTGGACTCGCCGAGACCGGTCAGTTTAACGACGACTTCTCTCTCGACGCGAAGCGCGAAATCCTGCTCGGACTGGTCGCTCTCGAGTACGACACGGAGACATGGTTCGACGTCCATCCGTTGGTGAAACGAACACGTGCATTCAGATATGTCGAGCGGGCTGCTCCTCAACGATGAACCGCGCGAGATCGGCGCCGCGAACGACGAGCGGTGCTTGCGTCTGCGGCGGGCGTTGCGCGCGGCCACCGGGTTTCGGCTCATCCTCATCGAGATCGAGCGCGGTGAGGTTCGGCACGAGGTGTTGCGAAGGATCGAAGGATGGCGCGAGCGCGGCGACATCGGGCAGATCGAGTTCGTCTACAGCCATTCCGCGGGCGGCTTGCTGGAGGCGAGCGAGTGGAGCCCACCTGGGCTAGTCTTGCTCGATCTCGACGACGTCGCCTCGGCGGGCGACGACGCCGCGCTGACGATCTCGCTGCAGACGTTGAACTGGGAGCGCGATCGACTCCCGAACATGCTGAAGGGACCGCTGGTGCTCGTCCTCGACCGCCGAGGAACTCAGCGCCTCCTCGAGGTCGCACCCGACCTCGCCTCGTGGCGCAAGTACTCGTTCCATTTCGACGAGACCGCACGCTCCGACTTCTGGACACTCGAGGGCGCCGCACCCTGGCACACGATCCTCGCTCACGAGGTCAGGGTCGCGCCGACGGCGACCTGGCTGGCGCTGCTGGCCGAGCCGGTGCGGTCGACGATCGTTACGAGCACCAGTGTCGTTCGAGCGATACGGACGCGTGGACAGCTGGCGATGCACGAGGACGCCGAGGCGATCTATCAAGCCGCGCGCGGATACCCCTGGTCACCCAGAGAGCTCGCAGCGATCGAGGTGGCCGGCGGACATGCTGCCCTGGATCGTCGCGCGCTCGATGACTTCGAGCAGCGCCGGGCTGCGGCGCGGTCGAGCGTCGCGCAAGGCGGACGCCGCTCCGACGGGACGTTCCTTGAGGAATTCCTACTCGAGGGCCGACGGGCGCTGGTGATGCACGACCTGGCTCGCGCCCGTGATGCCTATCGCTCCGCTGTGGTGAGCTCTCACAGGCGGCAGGATGCCGTTGTCAGGACGACGGCCCTGGTCGGGCTTGCCGTCGTGACGCCCGACGATGACGGTGGTGAGCGCCGGGACGAATTTCTGCGCGAGGCCGACAGCGTCGCCAAGGCGGCAAGAACCGACTGGCTTGAGTACTACGTCGCGATCGCGAAGGCGTGGGCGTCGCGAGGCAGCCAGGCGCTTCGCCACTTCGACGCGGCCTATCAGCTCGCAGCGCAGGCAGGGAGTCCTGAAGCTGTCGAGACCGCATTGCGGGCCGCGACCGAGGCCACAGCCGTGCATGATCAGCGTGCCGCCGAGACCTGGCTGCGCCGCGCCGCGCCGGCGAGCACCCCGGGGGCGCCGGCCTGGATGCAGCAAACCTACTGGCGGCTCGAGGCGGTGAGGGCAACGCGCCTCGGCCACCACGCCCAGGCGCTGGCGCTGCAACGCCGGGTACGCGCGATCGATCCGCAAAGTGCGACATCGCCCCTCGACGTAGCGATGGGCCGGGTCGCGATGCTTGCCGGCGAGCCGCGTGTCGCACTGGAATCGTTCGAGAGGGCGCGAGATGTTGGCGTCGCGCGCGCCGACCCCGTCGCGGTAGCCCACGCTGAAGTCGGCATCGGGCGCGCGCGGTTGGTCCTGTCGGAGCGAGTCGACGAAGCCGAGGCGGCGCTCCGACGCGCCAGTGAATTCTTTTCCCAGCGTCGACTCCACGCGGCAGAAGCCGAAGCACGTCGTCACCTGTCCGACGCGCTTGCGACCCTTGGCAGACACGATGAAAGCGCCGAACAGCGCGCTCAAGCGGAAGCTCTCGCCGAAGTGCTAGGCGCGTCCATCGGAACCCGACCCGCGGACGATCAGTAGAGTTCGCGCTCGCGGCTGGGACCGATCGTCACCTCGGCGATCACGTGCTCGGTCGGGCTGTACAGGATGTGCGCCTGGCTGAGCCCGCGCGCGCAGGCCTCATCGCGGGCGTGGCCGACCCAGGCCAGCCGGAGCAAGAGCCGCGGATCGAACGACACCTGCCAGCGCTGGATCCGGATCGCGTAGTCGCGGTCGACGTCGGCGAAGCGGGCGGCGCCGAGGTCGTCGTAGGCGTGGCCGGAGAAGCTGTGGTGACAGGCGCCGGGCGTTGTGGAGTTGCGATGCCTGCACTCATCTGCCATGATGCAGGCGTGGTGATGAAGGCACGCACCCAGTACACCATCCGGAACGTCCCGCGTCCCGTCGACCGCGCGCTGCGCAGCCGGGCCGCCGAGCGCGGCCTGAGCCTCAACGCCGTGCTGCTGGAGGTCCTGACCAGCGCCGCAGCGGTCGCGAAGGAACCGCGCATGCACGATGATCTCGACCACCTGATCGGGAGCTGGGTCCACGATCCCGAGACCGACCGCGCGCTGGACGCGCAGCGCAAGGTCGACCTGCGAGACTGGGAATGAAGCTCGCGCTCGACACCAATACCTACCGGGCGTTCATGGACCGCGCGCCGGCCACCGTTGCTGCCGTGCGCGAGGCGACCGAGCTCGACCTGCCGGTGCCGGTGCTGGCCGAGCTTCGGTTCGGCTTCGCAAAGGGGACCAAGGGCAAGCAGAACGAGGCCGCCTTGCTCCAGTTCCTCGACTCGCCTCGCGTGCGAGTGCTGGTGTGCGATGACCTCACGACCCACTTCTACGCCAACCTCAAGCTCCAGTTGACCAGGCAAGGCACGCCCATCCCGATCAACGACGTCTGGATCGCCGCGCTGGTGCTTCAGCACGGCGCTACGCTTCACACCCTGGACAGCGACTTCGACAACATCCCGCAACTGCCACGGCTCGCCACCAGATAGCGCCGGGGTGACGCGGCTGCGACGCGGCGGCCTCGGGCGCGGTCGGCGGAGCCACCGGGTGCCAGGGCGGCGCCTGGACCCGGCGGGGTTCGCGCGCGTTGGAGCGAGGACGGCGGACGAGCTGGAGGTCGACGCGGGATTCAGTTGATCTCGCACAGGTACGGCAGGCGCGTGGTGCAGGCGCGATCGTTCCACAGCCCGGTCCGGGCCGTCAGGTGCGCGCAGTCCTCGTTCGCCATGAAGTCGTCGGGCTGCATCGGCGCCCATGACTTGAACTCGTAGCGCTCGCCGGTCGACCAGAACCACGAGCCCTCGCTCGGGCCCTGGAAGAGGCCGATCCAGATGTCGCGGCCAGCCAGGGCGGTGACGACCGCCTGCTCCTCGGCGCTGGTGACGGTCGCGAGGTGGGCGCCGATCGCGGCGCAGTCAGCGATCGCCTCGGGCTGGGTCCGCAGCGCGAAGAACGGGCGGTAGGCGTGGTTGGTCGCGGGATCGAAGACCCAGGTCGGCCGTTCACACATCGCGGCGCGGGGCTGGCTGCACGCGAGGTCGGTCCACGCGCCGCCGGCGCCGGTCGCCTCGGCGCAGTCCTCGACGCCGCCTTGGTTGTTGGGCTCGCCCGGGTTCCAGGTGGCGGCGGCCGCAGCCAGCGCGGTCCCGTCCTCCCACGCCCACGAGGGCTGGTTCGGGGTGACGCGGGTCAGGCCGATCCACGTGTCGGCGAACGGCGCGGTCCACAGCGGCGCGACCACCGCCCACTCGCCGGCACCGTCGAGCGTGATCAGGTGAGCGCCGGCGGCGGCGCACGCGGCCTCGGCCGCCGGCCGGGCGCTGGTCGCGGCGATGATCGTGTAGCAGTGGCCGGTCACCGGGTCGGCGACGCCGCTGCACGTCGAGCACCGCACGCACGCTGCGCTGCCGTCGTCGCAGGCCTCGACGTGCTTGCGGACGTGACCGTCGCCGCAGGTGGCGAACTGGCAGGTGATGCAGCCGTCGGTGTCGTCGGTGTTGCCATCGTCGCAGGCCTCGCTGCCGCCGACCACGCCGTCGCCGCACACCGCCGGGCCGGCGCCGTCGCCGCCGCCCGCGTCGTCGCCGCCGACGTTGCCGATCTGACCGACGCAGGCCGCGAGCGGGAGGCCGAGCGCGAGGACGAGGACCGACGACGACGTGCGCACCACGACCCGACGATAGCAAAGTCGCACCCCGCGCGCGGGCGACCGGCGGCCGCCTTGCGTTCGATCAGTAGCGGCTGCCGCCGCCGCGACCCCCGCCGCCGCCGCCGCGGCCACCGCCCCCACGGCCACCGCCACCGCCACCGCCACCCGGCGGGCGCTCCTGCGCCTCGTTCACCCGGAGCGGGCGACCGTCGAGCATCGTGCCGTCCATGCGCGCGATGGCCTCGCTCGCCGCCTGCGCCGAGCCCATGGTGACGAACGCGAAGCCGCGCGCTTGCCCGGTCTCACGATCGGTGGGCACCGCCACCTCGACAACCTCTCCGACGCTGGAGAAGGCCGCGGTGATCGATTCCTTGCTGGTGTTGAACGAAAGGTTTCCGACGTAGAGGCGAGTACCCATGAGTTCGCTGCTTTCCCGGCTGTGGAAGGTCTCTGGACGGCGCTGCTCGCCGACCGTCCGATGCTACGCGACCAGCCGCCAGATCCGTAGCGGGTAGCCACCGTCGTCGTCGCGCCGCGCCTCGAGGAAGCGGTCGCGGCCGACCGCGTCGACCAGGTCGAGGCCGGCGTCGTCCTCGGCGGCGCCGAAGCCGCGGCTGACCCAGGGGATGACCGGTACGGGGCGGCCCATCCGTCGCACGTGAAGCTGGTGCGCGACGGCGCGGCGATTGACTATCCGGCCCCACCGGCGACCGCCGCGAGCGACGCGGCCTTCCGCGCCTGGTTCCCGGCCTACCTCGAGCCGGCGCCGAACGCGCGCTCGAAGTGCAAGGTCTGCAAGCAGGCCATCGCGGCCGGCGAGCAGCGCCTCGTGGTCTCGCGCGGGCGCGAGCCAGGCGACGACGTCGCCCACGTCGGCTGCGGTCTCGACAAGCGGTTCCGGGCGGGGCTCGTCGACGTGCTCACCCGCGATCGCCGGGCGCTGCCCGACCGCGAGCGACTCGAGGCCGATCTCGCGCAGCCGACCAAGGCCAAGGCGAAGAAGTCGCCGGGGCCCTGACGCTCGTCCGCTCGGCTGCACGACGGGCGCCTTGTGATCACCTCCGGGGAGGAGGCAGGTTTCGTCGCTGACCTGCTAGAGCGGCTCGATCTCGAGACTGTAGGCCGGGATCACGTTGTTGTTGCCGGCGTCGTGAATGCGGACGAAGTACGCCCCGGCACCGAGGGCCACGGTCACGCGTGCGCAGGTCCCGATCCCGCCGCCGTTCGCCGTCGTCAGCAGGGTCCCGGCGGTGTTGTAGACCTCGATCACGGGGTGGATGCCGGCGCACGTCCCGTAGGTCCCGTCGAAGGTCTCGAAGCGGACCGGACGGGCAACCGGGACGATGATGAGGAACGAGTCCTGGTCACCGATCGGGTCGATGCTGCCGGTCACCAGCGCGTGGCCGACGATGGTGAGCCCGGTGGCCTGGGCGTCGGCGAGCGAGCCGTTGGGCTCGATCTCGGCCTTGCGGTCGATCCGGCAGTCGGTGCAGCCGTCGCCTGACACCGCGTTGCCGTCGTCACACTCCTCGGGCACGCCGGCGACGCTGTACAGGAGGCCATCGCCACAGCGGGCGACCAGGCACGCGGTGGTGCAGCCGTCGGTGTTGACCAGGTTGCCGTCGTCGCACTCTTCGGCCGGGTCGTTGTCGATGCCGTCGCCGCAGAACGGGGCGGCCCCGACGGAGTAGAGCGGCTCGATCTCGAGGCTGTAGGCCGGGATCACGGCGTCGTTGTCGGCGTCATAGATGCGGACGAAGTAGGACCCGGCATCGAGCGCCACGGTCGCCGCCGCGCAGGTCCCGATCCCGCCGCCGACCGACATCGACAGCAGGCTCCCGGCCGTGTTGTAGACCTCGATCACGTCGTGGATGCCGGCGCACGTCCCGTAGGTCCCGTCGAAGGTCTCGAAGCGGACCGGACCGGCTGCCAGCACGACGATGAAGAACGAGTCCTGGTCGCCGATCGGGTTGATGCTGCCGGTCACCAGCGCGTGGCCGACGATGGTGAGCCCGGTGGCCTGGGCCTCGGCGAGCGAGCCGTTGGGCTCGACCTCGGCACGACGGTCGATGGTGCAGTTGGTACAGCCGTCGCCTGCCACCGCGTTGCCGTCGTCGCACTCTTCGCCCGGGCTGTTGACGATGCCGTCGCCGCACGTGGGCGTCTCGCAGTTGGTTCCGCTGAAGCCGGCGGCGCAGGTGCAGGTGTAGCTGTTGACGCCGTCGGTGCAGGCCCCGCCGTTCAGGCACGGCTGTGCGGCGCAGTCGTCGATGTTGTGATCGCAGGCGAAGCCGTCGAAGCCGGGCTGGCACTGGACGACGAGGAAGCCGAAGGCGGCCGAAGGCGCCTCGGCGCCACCGAGGTAGGCCGCAGTCACCTGGTAGAACCCGGATGCGAGCGGCGTGAAGAGCACGGTCGCCACGCCATTCGCGTCGGTCACCCCGACGGCCGAGGTCGCGCCGAAGTTCTGGTTCATCGTGAACACGACCAGTCGCCCGACGATCGGCGCGGCCGGTGCGGTCCCCCGGGTGAGCGTCGCGCTCAGGTTGGTCGCCACGCCGACCTGCGCGCTGGCCGGGAGCGACAGGGTCAGGGCCGACTCGGGGGCACAGGAGACGCCGTTGCCGCTGTAGCCATTGGCGCAGCTGCAGGTGAAGCTGGCGACCGTGTTGGTGCAGACCCCGGCGGGCGCCGGGGCGCAGTTGTCGACGTGCGCGGCGCACTCGTCGACATCGTCGCAGTCGAGGGCCAGCGGCAAGGCCTTGACCGAGTAGTTGTCCAGCGCGAACGTGACCAGCAGCCGCGAGGTGCTGTTCGGGTTGGCATTGCCGGCCTGCGCGCGATAGCCGAACTTGATCGGCGCGCCGCTGGCCGAGAAGTCCGGGTGGAACGGAGGCACATTGACGCCGAAGTCCGCGGCGGTGAGGTGCGACTGCGCGGTCGTCTTCCACGGCTGGGACGGCTGCTGCGAGAGGCTGCCGCTGAAGAAGGTGCCCGTCGGTGTGTACACGATGCCGCCCTGCACCAGCACCAACTGGACGTTGAGGAAGATCCCGGGGAAGCCGGTCCGGTCCTGGCCATCGAACGAGTAGTCGACCTGGGCGAGCGGTCCGGACACGGCCGGATCGTATGTCCCCGCATCGAAGACCACGTATCTCACGCTCACGAAATTCTGCTGCGCCGCGGCGACGGTCTCGTACATCGACGTGAACTGAGACCCGAAGGGCGAGATCATCTGGTCGATCGGGGACCCGCCCGACAGCAAGGACCAGCTCCCGGCCGGGAACTCGGTGTCGGCCGCGACGACGGTCCGGGCCTGGCATACACCCTCGCAGGTCGGGCCGCCGTGGCCGATGGGACACTGGCAAGTGAAGCTGTTCACGCCGTCGACGCACTGGCCGCCGTTCTGGCACGGCTGCGCGGCGCAGTCGTTGACGTCGATCGCGCAGGTCGGTCCGCCGTAGCCGGGGACGCACGCGCAGGTGAAGCCGGCGGCCGTACTGCTGCAGGTGCCGCCGTTGGCGCACGCGCCGGGCACGCAGTGATTGATCACGGACTGGCAGTCGGTGCCCGTGTAGCCGGGGTCGCAGGCGCAGGTGTAGGTGCCCAGGCCGTCGGCGCAGGTGCCGTGGCCGCTGCACGGGCTCGCCGGGCAGTCGTTGGGGTTGGTCTCGCAGTTGCCGCCGACGAAGCCGGGCGGGCAGCTGCAGCTGTAGGTGTTGCCGGGCAGGAGCGTGCAGCTGCCACTGTTCTGGCACGGGTTGGACGTCGCGCTGCACGCGTCGACGATCTCGCAGTTGGCGCCGCTGGTGCCGGCCGGGCACGCGCAGGTGTGGCTGTTGACGCCGTCGGTGCAGGTGCCGGCGTGCTGGCAGGGGTTCGGCGCGCAGTCGTTGACATCGACGCCGCAGGTGACGCCGGTGAAGCCATCGGCGCACGCGCAGGTGAAGCCGTTGACGCTGTCGGTGCACGCGCCGTGCTCGCACGGGTTGGGCAAGCAGTCGTCGATGTTGTGGCCGCAGGTGGCGCCGTCGAAGCCGGGGGCACACGCGCAGGTGAAGCTGTCGAGGGTGTTGGTGCAGGCGCCGTGCGCGCACGGGTTGGCGGCGCAGTGATCCTCGGGCACCCCGTAACGGATCTCGAGCGTCGGCCGGCGCGCGATCGCCTGGTGCTCGCTCGACACCACCAGCGTGTGCTGCTTGCCGGTGGTGGTGAGGATGAGCCCGACGTTGGGGTAGGTGCCGGCGACCCAGCCCTGCACCAGCGCGGCGACGTCGACGGTCTTCGACGAGGTCCGGTTGGCGAGGACGATGGTACCGACGAGGGCCGGCGCGAACTGCTGGTTGAACGAGCGGTAGGTCACCGTGCCCTCGGCCCAGGCCGCGG
Organism: Myxococcales bacterium; assembly: GCA_043775605.1. Taxonomy (GTDB): domain Bacteria; phylum Myxococcota_A; class Polyangia; order Haliangiales; family Haliangiaceae; genus UBA2376. Next base: position 521 of record JAYVSF010000129.1, on the reverse strand, counting down.
TCACCCGCCGGAGCTTGATCGGCGCGATCCGTTGGCCCTCGTGGTCGCCGTCGTCGCCGTCGTCGTCCTCCTCGTCCTCGCCGCCGTTGATCGCCAGGGTCAGGTTGGCGCTCTGGATCACCGCGTTGGCCGGGATCGACGAGACGTCGAACCGCAGGAGCGCCTCGTTCTTCTTGCTGACCTGGAGCTGCTTGGCGGCGCCGAAGTTCCTGTTCACCGCCGCGGCCGAGAGGGTGGCGTCGGCGACGGTGCCGAAGGTGCCGCGCCGGATCGTCAGCGTCCGGGTCAGCGCCTCGGCGCTGGTCCCGAGCGGGGGATCGACTGACTCGCTGCACGCGGACATGGCCGCGGCGGCGATCACCAGGCTACAAGCAACTGCCATCATTCGGTGTTTCACGTAGGACTCCTTCGCGTACCCCTCGTAGGCCAACGCAGGTTCACCTGCTCAGGCGAACTTGAACAGGGGTCAAAAATGCTCACGAGGCGGGGGCGAAGGTCTCGGACCGCCACAGCTCGTCGAC
>JAYVSF010000128.1:0-9720 GCA_043775605.1 Myxococcales bacterium | reverse complement strand
TTCCTGCCGCCGACGACCGCGGGCGCGACCAACTCCGGCACCACGCCGGTCGCGCTGCCCGGCGTCGTCGAGTACGTGCTCGACGGCAACGGCGACGGCGTCGTCGATGGCGACCGCGCGCCGACCGTCCTGCCCTGAGCCCCGGCGGGGGGGGCAGGGGGGGGGGCGGGGGGGGTCAGGGGCCGCGGTGGACGATCGTGATCTCGACCCGGCGATTCGAATCGCGGCCGCCGGTGGTGCTGTTGTCGGCGATCGGCTTGGCCTCGCCGAAGCCCTTGGCGACCATGCGGCCGGCGGCCACGCCGGCGTGCTGCAAGTGGGTGCGGACCGCGTCGGCGCGGCCCTGTGACAGCGCCAGGTTCTTGCCGGCCGAGCCCACCGAATCGGTGTAGCCCTCGATCCGGATCTTGGTGACCTCGGGGTGGTCCTTGAGGATCTGCGCGATCTGATCGAGCAACGGCGCCGACGCCGTGAGGATCTCGGGCGAGCCGGTCTTGAACTGGATCTTCTCGGCGAGCTTGATCGAGTCCGTGCCGAGCACGGCCAGGATCGGCGCGGTCGGCGGCTCGAGCGGGATCTCCGCGGGCGGCGGCGGCGGTGTGTCGACGGCGATCGCGACCGGGGCCGCGGCGGCGCCGCAGCCGTAGGCCGGCGTGGCGTAGCTGAACACCGGCTGGCAGACCGGGGCGTCCTTGGGCGCGCAGCCGACCAGCCCGAGCGCGGCGACGGCGGCGAGCCCGGCCAGGTCCCTAGAACGCACGGCTGGCCCCCACGGTGAAGGTGCGGGCGTCGAGCCCGTAGGTCTTGATGTCGGTGTCGAGCCAGTGCGGCAGGCTGACCGCGACGTCGACGAGGAGCTGGTGCTTGACCAGGAGCTGCGCGCCGACCGACATCGCGACCACGACCTCGCGGCGGAACGCCTGCAGCGGCGCGATCAGTCCGAGCTGGCCGGCGGCCGCGAGCCGCGGGGTCACGGCGTAGGTCACCGACACCGGCAGTTCGAGCAGCTCCTGGTTGCCGTGGACGCGCCGGGTCATGCCGATCAGCAGGCTGGGCACGGCGTCGACGGCGAGCTGGCCGCGCTGCCAGCGGGCGGCGGCGCCGACCTTGAGGCTCAGCGCGAACGGGTCAAAGCTGCGCGCGACCAGGCCGCCGTCGAAGGCCACGGTCAGCGGACCGTCGACGAGGTGGTGGCGGACCAGCAGCCCGGCGTGATCGTAGAACCCGCGGCAGCCGCCGCCGGTGCCGGTCAGGCACAGCGCGTCGCCGGCGCCACCGAGGAAGCCGCCGAGCGCGCGGCTGCTGTGGACCAGGCCGACCGTCAGCTTGTCGGTGACGCCGTACCAGACGTCGGGGGCCAGCGACACCGGCGAGAACGCCGCGTCCTTCGACAGGCTGACCTCGAGCAGGCCGGACACCACGTAGCGGTGGGCCGGCACGGTCAGGCGCGGCGCGGCCGGCGCGTCCTCGTCGGCGCGGGCGGTGCCGGAGGTGGGGGCCGCCACCGCGATCAGCGCGGCGACCAGCAGGGATCGGGTGGGCCTCATCGAGTCCTGACCATGAGCGTCTCGCGAGCATCGACTGGCCGGCGGCGCCAGCGCAAGCGAACCGCTCACGTTCACGTCGACATCGTAGACGCGTGGTCAGGCGCTCGGCGCGGTGACCTCGGCCAGCCGGCGGGCGAGGAAGCGGCGCTCGGGCTCGTTGGTGACCAGGGTCAGGGCCTCGCGGTAGGCGGCGGCGGCCTCGGCGCGCCGGCCCAGGCGCCGGAGCAGGTCGGCCCGGGCCGCGGGCAAGAGGTGGTAGGTGTCTAGTGTCCGGTCGGCGGACAGTGCGTCGAGGCGGGCGAGGCCGACCGCCGGGCCGCGGGCCATGGCCTCGGCCACCGCCAGGTTGAGCGCGATCACCGCGCTCGGCCGCAGCGCGTACAGTCGGTGATACAGGGCCTCGATCTGCGGCCAGTCGGTGGCGTCGGCGGTGGCGGCCCGGGCGTGGAGCGCGGCGATCGCGGCCTGCAGCGCGTAGCCGCCGACCGCGCCGCGGGTGAGGGCCTGCTCGACCAGGGCCAGGCCGTCGGCGATCGCGGCCGCGTCCCAGCGCGTGCGATCCTGATCCTCGAGCAGGACCACGTCGCCGGCGGCGTCGATCCGCGCGGGCCGGCGGGCGTCGGTGAGCAGCATGAGCGCCAGCAGCGCCGTCGCCTCGGAGTGCCTGAATCCTCCAGAGTCAGTCACTCTCGTCGATCGATCGGCACCGGCGAGGACGCCGGTGTCGATCTCACCAGGATCGAGATCGCCGAACCGCTGGTTCGGCTGAGGGCGCGGGTCGAGCACCGAGGCCAGCAGCCGGCCCAGGCGGATCGCCTCGGCACACAGCTCGTGGCGGACCAGCTCGTCGCCAGCGCTCGCGGCGTAGCCCTCGTTGAAGATCAGGTAGACCACCGCGAGCACGGCCTCGACCCGCTCGGGCAGCTCGGCGGCCGGCGGCACCCGGTAGGGGATGCCAGCGTCGCGGATCTTGGCCTTGGTCCGCACCAGCCGCTGGGCCATGGTCGCCGGCGGCACCAGGAACGCGCGCGCGATCTCGTCGGTGGTCAGCCCGCCCAGCGAGCGCAGGGTCAAGGCGATCTGGGCCTCGAGCGCGAGCGCCGGGTGACAGCAGGTAAAGATGAGGCGGAGGGTGTCGTCGGGCACGGCGTGGAGCTCGTGATCGAGGTGGGTGGCGCGCAGTTCGAGGTCGGCGGCGATCGCCGGGGTCTTGGCCTCGAACCGCGCGGCCCGGCGCAGGCCGTCGATGCCGCGGTTGCGCCCGGCGCGGATGAGCCACGCGCAGGGCTCGGTCGGCACCCCGTCGCGTGGCCACTGATCGAGGGCGGCGACCACCGCGTCCTGCAGCGCGTCCTCGGCGCGATCGAGATCGCCGAGGGCGCGGGTCAGCGCCGCGAGCGCGCGTGGGCGCTCGTCACGGACGACCCGGGCGACGACGTCAGGGCTGATGATCGTCACATCGCGACGATCGGCCGGATCTCGATCGAGCCGAAGCGCGCGCTGGGGATGCGGGCGGCCAGCGCGATCGCCTCGTCGAGGTCGGCGGCGTCGATCAAGTAGTAGCCGCCGAGCTGCTCGCGGGTCTCGGCGAACGGGCCGTCGGTGACCAGGTGCTTGCCGTCCCGCACCCGCACGGTCGTGGCCTTGGCCACCGCCTGCAGCGCGTCGCCGGCCTTGAAGTTGCCGCTGGCGCGGATCGCCGTCGTGTACTCCATGTACTCGCCGTAGAACGCGCCCTTCTGCGCGGGCGCCATGTCGTCGGTCACGGCCTCGTTGGCGTAGATGAGGAGGAGGTATTGCATCGGCTGATCCTTGTGCGGGGTTCGCGGCCCGGGGTCCGGGTCTGACCGTACGACGAACGAGCGGCGCCTGGATCGACAGTCGACAGGGCGCGATCGTCACGTTTTCGCCGGGCTGCTATCGTCCTGGATCCATGCAGGTCCGCGCGCTCCTGACCCCGCTGCTGGCCGCCCTGGCCGGGCTCGGCGTGGTGGCGTGCGGTGACAACCTGGCGCCGCCGGGTGACGCGCGGGCCGCCGATGCCGCCGACCTCGACGCCCCCGCCGACGCGGCCGCGGTCGACGCCGCGGAGATCGACGCGCCGACCGACGCCGCCCTCGATGCACCCACCGACGCCGCGACCATCGACGCGCCGACCGACGCGCCCACGGATGCCGCGATCGACGCGATCCCGGTCGACGCCCCGGTCGGGCCGGTCACGCTGCGCGTGGTCGCCGCCAACGTCACCAGCGGCAACTTCCAGGCGTACGAGGCCCCGGGCATCCACATCCTCGCCGCGCTCGATCCGGACGTCGCGCTGATCCAGGAGTTCAACGTCGGCGGCAACTCGCTGGCCGAGCTGCGCGGCTTCGTCGATCAGGCCTTCGCCCCGGGCTTCTATTACTTCCGCGAGGCCGGCGTCCAGCTCCCCAACGGCGTCGTCAGCCGTTACCCGATCCTCGCCGCCGGCTCGTGGGAGGATCCCGAGGTCAACAACCGCGACTTCGCCTGGGCCCGCATCGACGTGCCGGGCCCGATCGATCTGTGGGCGGTGAGCATGCACCTGCTGACCTCGTCGGCCAGCGCCCGCAGCGCCGAGGCCAGCGCGCTGGTCGCCGCCATCGCCGCCCACGTCCCGGCCGGCGACTACCTGGTGATCGGCGGCGACTTCAACACCCCGGGTCGGACCGAGGGCTGCCTCACGACCTTCGGCGCGATCGTCGACACCGCGCCGCCGTACCCCGCCGACGGCGCCGGCAACGGCAACACCAACGCCGGCCGCACCAAGTCCTACGACTGGGTGCTCGCCGACCCCGACCTCGAGCCGCTGGTGGAGCCGCTGGCCCTCGGCACGTCGACCTTCGCCACCGGCCTGGTCTTCGACACCCGGGTCTACCTGCCGCTGTCCGACGCGCCGCCCGCCGTCGTCTCCGACAGCGGCGCGGTCAACATGCAGCACATGGCCGTCGCCCGCGACTTCCTCCTGCCCAACCCGCCCTGACGGTGGAGACGCGGACCCGAGGTTCGCCAATCTAGTCGACCTCCAGCTCGCGGCGGAAGGCCAGCTCGATCGCGGGCGGCTGGTCGAGGCCGGGGATGTAGCTCGCGCCGAGCCGGAGCTGCTCGGTGCGGAAGGTCGCGGTGAAGCCGCCCCGGACCAGGGCGCGATCTCAGGACGTCGGCAGCTCGTAGCCGACCGTGACCGTGAGCGTCAGCTTCTCGGCGTCGGGGCGCAGGGTCGGGGTGCCCTCGTCGGTCGGCGTCTCCCGCTGGTAGCTCTGGACGTTGGCGTTGCCGGCGCCGTAGCCCCACGGGCTGCCGACGTCCTCCGTGATCGAGATGATGCGGCCGAGCGTCACGCCCAGCGCCGCGCTGGTCTGGGTGGCCTTGGCCAGGACGGCGGCCAGCGCCTGGTCGCGGACCTTGGCCTTGAGGCCGGTGAGGTCGCGGGTCCGGAACGTCGTCGACATCTGGGTGCCGCCGGCCAGGGCGCCGACCTCCATCAGCTCGGGAATCTGATCGAAGTCGCCGGTCGAGACGTTGAGCGTGATCCCGGCCTGGTAGGCGCGGATGCGGCCGGTCTTCTCCTCGTACAGCGGCGTGACGCTGACGTACGACAGCGTGACGTCGGGCCGGGGCGTCAGCGCGGCGAGCTGCTTGGTGACCTCGGCCTGGCGCGCACGCACGGCCTTGGCGGCGGCGCCGGGGCGCGAGGCTTCGGCGGTCAGGCTCATGCGCAGGTCGGCGCAGTCGGGCACGACCTCGAGCGTTGCGGTGCCGGTGACCGTGATGCCGGCGTGCGGCTCGGGGACGGCACCGGGCGCCGCTGCGATCGTGATGTTGGGGCTCGGGCTCTTGCCGCACGCGGCGACGGTCAGCGTGGTCGCGAGCAGCGCGGCGGTCGGGATCCAGGTCAGCTTGGTCATGGGTTCCTCGGGCCGGGGGTGACGGCTCATCGAGTGGAACCCGGCGCGCGTGGTGATGCTGCCCGGTCGGCGCGATTGGCCGCGGGTCTTACACGGTCGTGACCGAGGCCGAAACCGAGCCCGAGGCCGAAACCGAGCCCGAAACCGAGCCCGAATCCGGGGCCGGGGTCAGGCGGGCGGGTCGCCGGCGAGGTGGGCGGTGAGCAGCGCGGTGTAGCGGCCGTGATCGATGGCGGCGCAGCACTCGCGGGCGGAGTGCATCGACAGCATGGGGGCGCCGACGTCGACGACGGCGAGGCCGAGGCGGGCGGCGGTGATGGGGCCGATCGTCGAGCCGCAGCCGAGGTCGGTGCGAGTGACGAAGTCCTGAAGCGGCACGCCGGCGCGCGCGGCGAGGCCGATCATGCGGGCGTAGCCGGGGCCGGCGGTGCCGTAGCGCTGGTTGACGTTGCTCTTGAGCACGGGCCCGCCGCCGAGCGCCGGCTTGTGGCGCGGCTCGTGGCGATCGCCGTAGTGGGGTGGGCGGCGTGGGCCATGTCGGCCGAGGCCATGAGGCCGGCGGCGATGCAGGCGTGGTAGGCGCTGCGGCTGCCGCCGAGCTCGGTGACGACGCGCTCGATCACCACGGCCAGCAGCGGGCCGCCGGCGCCGTCGGTCGAGCCCGAGCCGACCTCCTCGTGATCGAAGCAGGCCAGGACCGGCACGACGTCGTCGGGGCCGCGGCCGCCGGCGGCGATCAGCGCGGTCACGCCGGCGTGGCATGACGCCAGGTTGTCGAGGCGGGCGGCGAACACCAGCTCGCCGCGCACGCCGCCGCGACCGGCCGGGGTCAGGTCGTAGAGCGACAGGTCGTGGCCGGCGAGATCGGCGACCGCGACGCCGGCGGCCTCGGCCAGCAGCTCGGCCAGCGCGCGCGCCGGATCCTCGTCGGGCCGGGCCAGGCCCCACAGCGGCGCCAGGTGCTGCTGCGGGTTGAGCTTGAGGCCGTCGTCGTTGACCTTGCGATCGAGGTGGATCGCGAGCTGCGGCACCCGGGCCAGCGCGCGCGCGATCCGCACCGGGTGGGCGCGACCGTCGGGGGTGAAAACCGCGCCGGCCAGGCCGAGGTCGCGGTCGAGCCAGCTGTTCCACAGGACGCCGCCGTAGACCTCGACGCCGAGCTGCAGGCAGCCCTCGCTGACGTAGGCCGGCCGCGGCTTGAGCCGCAGGTGCGGCGAGTCGGTGTGGGCGCCGATCGCCAGCACCGCGCGCGGCGCCGTCGCGCTGCGCTGCCACCACGCGATCACGGTCGCGCCGCGGGTGACGTACCAGCCGCCGGGCCCGAGGTCCCAGCTCGGCGCGGTCAGCTCGAGGCGGCGATAGCCGGCCGCGGTCAAGGTCGCGATCAGCGCGGCGGCGGCGTGGCGCGGCGACGGCGCGGCGTCGATGAAGCGGCAGAGGTCGGTGGCGGCGTCGGCATCGGACATCGGCCCGACGATACTCGACCGCGGCGGCGCCAGGGCCGCCGGTCAGCTACCGCGGTACGTCGAGTAGCCGAATGGGCTCAGCAGCAGCGGGACGTGGACGTGGCCGCTGCCATCGACGATCTCGAACTGGAGCTCGACGCTGGGGAAGAAGCAGGTGGCGGTGCCGAGCGCCTTGAAGTAGGCGGCGGTGTCGAACACCAGCCGGTAGCGGCCGTTGTTGACCGGGCCGGGCTTGGTCAGCGTGCGCAGCCGGCCGTCGTCGTCGGTGGCGCCGCTGCCCAGCTCGCGCCAGGCGTCGCCGTCGAGCAGGTCGAGACAGACCGGGACCGCGCGCGCGGGCCGGCCGAGGGCGAGGTCGAGGACGTGGGTGGTGATCATGGCTGGTGTCCGATCAGCTTGCGGAGCCGCAGCCGGGTGATCTTGGCCTGCTCCTCGGCGGCGATCCGGATCTCGGTCGCGCGATCGTTGCCGAGCCGGGCCTGGAGGTCGGCCAGCATCTCGTCGGCGCCGCGGCCGGTGGCGCAGACGATGAAGATGAAGCCGAACGTCTCGGCGTAGGCGACGTTGGCGGCGGCCAGCGCGGCCCGCACGCCGGTCGATGCGGTGATGGTGCCGGCCTGCTCGCCGCCGGCCCAGGCCTCGCGCGTCGATGCCGACGCGTCGCCGATCGGCGGGTGGGCGGCGAAGGCCTCGAGCCAGGCGTCCTCGCGCAGGCTCCACCAGGTCCGCTCGCCCTGGCGCAAGAGCGCGGTCGCGTCCTCGAACGGTCGGCGCGCGGTCATGGTCTCGGCCCACAGCCGCGAGCCGCAGCAGCGCAGGAACGCGGCGCGGGCCTGGTCGTCGTCGAGCTGGTTGATCGTGTCGAGGCCGGATTCGATCGCGAGCGCCGGCGTGCCCCAGGCCCGCATCCGGGCGATGCCGCCGTCGGGGAACACGCTCAGGCGGAGGTGGGTGATCGCGCCGACCCGCCGCAGCTCGTCGTCGAACAGGTGGCGGGTGTGGGGCTGCAGCGGGCTCGACAGGATCGGTCGCCACAGCGGCTCGCCGTCGCCGCTGCCGCCGATCGGCAACAGGCCCTCGACCAGGCAGCGGCCGGGCGCGTTGCCCTTGAAGTGCGAGGTGTCGAGCTCGAGCCGCTCGAGCACGCCGGTGGTCGCCAGCCGGATCAGCGCCCAGTCGTGGCCGGGCCCGCGCCGCCGCCGGGTCTCCCAGCCGTCGGCCATGGTCCGCGACGGGCCGGGCTTGATGAGGTTGTTGCGCGAGCCGAAGAACATGTCGCTGCAGCTCTCGACCCAGCCGCCGTGCTCGAGCGCGGCCAGATCGACCAGGCCGTTGGCGCGCAGCTTGGCCCAGCGCGGGGCGACCACGCCGTGGACCCGCAGCCGGGCGACGCCGCCGTCGGGGAAGATGTTGAGGCGCAGGTGGGTGACGCGGCCGGGGTGGGCGAGCGCGAACCGGTTCTTGCTGTCGCCGGCCAGCGCCGACCGCGGCAAGAGCTCGGTCCAGGTCGCGCGGGCCAGCGCCGCGAGGTCGAGTGGATCATCGAGCTCGCAGCCCTCGAGCGAGGCCTCGGCCGGGTAGTTGCCGCGGAACCACGCGGTGTCGACGACCACGCCGTGGAGCACGCCGGGCAGGCCGAGCCGGATCACGCACCAGTCGTAGCCAGCCTCGCGCCGCCGCCGGGTCTCCCAGCCGTCCATCCACTTGCCGCGATCGGTGTCGAGGTGGTCCTTCCACACCGCCGCCGCTGGCTTGAGCAAGTTCTCCTTCTCGGCGAAGAACTCGTCGTTGCAGGACAGCGCAGCGCCGCCGACCTCGTCGCTGGCGAGGTCGGGGAGATCGAGGAATGCTTCGTCGGACATGAGCGAGCCTTGGCGAGCGATCAACAATGACGCTGGTGGTTAGAGTAGCTGGCCGGCGACGCCGGCGACGTCGCGGCCGTCGTAGATCCGGCGGCCGCGCAGGTAGGTGGCGTGGACCCGGCCGGTGAGCTTCGCGCCGGCATACGGCGTGACCGCGTGGCGGTGGCGGAGGGTGGCTGCGTCGACCGTGACCTCCTCGTCATCGGCGAACACGCACAGGTCAGCGTCGGCGCCGACCGCGATCGCGCCCTTGCGACCGGTCAGCCCGGCCAGGCGCGCGGTCGCCGTGCACATCCAGCGGACGACGTCGAGCAGACTGTGGCCGCGGGCCCGGGCCTCGGTCCACACCACCGGCAGCGCGAGCTGCAACCCGGCGATGCCGCCCCAGGCCGCGACGAAGTCACCGGCCGGGAGCTGCTTCAACGCCGGCGTACACGGCGAGTGATCGGACGCGACCAGCTCGAGCACGCCGTCGGCCAGCGCCTGCCACAGGGCCTCGCGGTTGGCGGCCTCGCGGATCGGCGGCGCGCACTTGTACGGCGTGGCGCCGTCGGGGATGGTCTCGGCGGCGAACCGCAGGTAGTGCGGGCAGGTCTCGGCGGTGAGCGGCAGGCCGCGGGCGTGGGCGGCGCGCAGCAGCGGCAGCGCGCTGGCCGCTGAGTGATGGACGATGTGGGTGCGGGCGCCGGTCTCGGCGCACAGCCCGCTGACCAGCGCGATCGCCTGCTCCTCGGCGGCCGGCGGTCGCGACGCCAGGTAGGTCGCGTAGCGGCGGGGATCGGCGCCGACCAGGCTGGGCGCGATCGCGTCGATCGGCCCGGCGACCTCGGCGTGGACCAGCAGCGTCGAGCGCAGGCGGGCCAGCTCGGCCATCGCCGGTCGCAGCTCGCGCTCGCCGACCCAGCCGAACTCGTCGACG
>JAYVSF010000127.1:0-5881 GCA_043775605.1 Myxococcales bacterium | reverse complement strand
TCGTCCGCCAGCAGCTCGACGCGTCGAAGCGCACGCTCGACGAGCTGCACATCCGGATCGACGCCGACGCCAGCGCGATCAAGGCCCACGTCCTGGCCGACCTCGACGCCTTCGCCCAGACCTTCGTCGGCGCCATCCCTGGCCAGCTCGACGCGGTCGACGCCGACGACATCAAGCGCTACCTGCCGGGCTTCATCGAGGACAAGTTCAAGGAGTGGGCCGAGCTCGAGGGCGCGAAGCTGGGCGCGATGATGGAGCGGCTGGCCGAGGAGGTCATCACCATCACCAACCAGAACGTGGCCGCGGCGTCGGCGGCGCTGGCCGAGCGGCTGGGCCCGGGCGACACTCAGGTCGACATCGACGTCGACAGCTTCAAGTACGACGTCGGCATCTACGCGATCGGCGCGCTCGGCACCGGCGTGCTCTTGTTCGTCAACGTGCTGGCCGGCGGGCTCCTGACCCTGGCCGCGCCGATCCTGGCGATCGTGCTCAAGTCGAAGGTCGCCGGCGACATCCGCAAGCAGGCCAAGGACAAGGTGCCGGGCGCGATCCTCCACGCCGCGGCGGCGATGCGGCCGCACTTCGAGCAGTGCATCGACGAGTTCTCGGGCCGGCTGCGCGAGTTCGTGACCACCGCCGGCAACGCGCTGTACCGCGGCATCGGCGAGGTGCTCGACCGGACGATCAGCGACCGCCGGACCCGCGGCGGCGAGACCGAGGAGCTCAAGGCGGCGACCACCGAGCAGATCGCGCAGGTGGTGGCGATGCGGACCGCGCTCGGCGAGCTGCGGGCCGAGCTGGCGCGGGCGGCGAGCGACGGTTGATGGCGGGGGCGGGCGACACCCTGAAGTCGTGGTTGACCGGCGGCCGGGCCGGCCTCAAGCGCCTGACCCGCTCGCTCGAGGACACCGCCAACGACCTGTTGCTCGACGGCTACCGCGACCAGGTGGCCCAGGCCCGGGTCCTGCTGGTGAAGGGCGAGCCGACCGCGGCGATCGAGGTGCTCGAGGCGCTGCTGCACGACCGGCCCGAGCACCTCGGTGCGCTCGACCTGCTGGGCGCGGCCCGGCTGGTGATGGGCGAGGCCGAGCGCGCCGAGGCCGTGTTCACGCGCGCGCTGGCGGTGCGGACCGACGATCCCGAGGCGCTGGTCGGGCTCGGCCAGGCGCTGGTCGAGCAAGGCCAGTGGCAGGCGTCGCTGCTCCCGCTCGGCCGCAGCGTCGAGGTCGCGGGCGGCGATCGCGCGCTGCTGGCCGACGCCTACCTGGCGCTGGGTCGGGCCTGGCGCGGCGTCGGCGAGCTCGACAAGGCGATCCGCGAGCTGCGCAAGGCGGTGGCCGAGGCGCCCGACGACGCGCTGGGCCGGGCGACGCTCGGCGACGCGCTCTTGGCCGACGATCGGACGTCGTCGACCGAGGCCCGCGGCCACCTCGAGCGCGCCGCCGAGGCCGACCCGGCGCCGGCGCTGGCGCTGCTCGATCTCGGCGAGCTGGCCCTGGCCGACGGGCTCCACGCCGCGGCCGCGAGCTACCTCGAGCGCGCCCGTGAGGCGGCGGCGAGCGGGCGGGGCCCGACGGCGCGCGGCCAGCGGGTCGCGGCGCTGCTCGGCCTCGGCGACGTCGCCCGGGCCCGGCGCGATCACGCGGCCGCCCACCAGCGCTACCTCGAGGCGCTCGAGCTCGAGCCCCGGCGCGGCGCGATCCACGCCCGGCTGGCCGCGCTCCACCGCGACCTCGGCAACCTGCACGCGGCGGTGGCGTCGTACGGGATGGCGCTCGCGCTCGACGGCAGCGCGCCGCTGTTGCGGGCGGCGATCGCCACCGCCCACGCGGCCGGCGATCGGATCCGCGCGGTGCAGTGGGCCAACGATCTGGTGCCGCTCGAGCCCGCGGCGCCGATCGCGCTGGCCGCCCGCGCCGCCGAGCTGATCGATCGCGGCCTGCTCGACGCCGCCGCGGCGCTCCTGGCCAGCGGCCCGAGCAGCGTCGAACTCGCCCTCGAGCGGGCCCGGCTCGAGCGCGCGCGGCAGCCTGGGCCCGCGGGCGCGACCCGGGCCGCCGCCGCTGCCCGGATCGCCCTCGAGCTCGAGCCGCACGACCGCCGGGCCCGGACCGCGCTGGCGGAGGCGCGGGCCGCCGAGGTGACGCTGCCGATCGGCGACGACATCGGCCAGCTCGCCGACGCGCTGGCCGCGGCCCTCATGCCGCGCGGCGAGCTGGCCCACCTGATCGGCGACGTCTCGCGCGCCACCGCCGAGCTCGAACAGCCGCTGCTGGTGACGGTGATGGGCGAGTTCTCGAGCGGCAAGTCGTCGTTCGTCAACGCCTTCATCGGCGCTGACGTCGCCGCCACCGGCATCACGCCGACCACCGCCACGATCAACGTCGTCAAGTACGGGGTCGAGCGCGCCGGCCGCATCCTCGGCAAGGACGGCACGATCACCGAGCTGGCGTGGGACCAGCTCCAGCCCCGGCTGCGCGGGTTGTCGTCCGACGAGGCCCGGGCCATCGACCGGGTCGAGATCGTGCTGCCGCTGGCCAACCTGGCCAAGGTCCACATCGTGGACACCCCCGGCCTCAACTCGATCTTGCCCGAGCACGAGGACACCGCGCGCGCGTTCATCGCCCGCGCCGACGCGGTGGTGTGGGTGTTCACCGCCGGCCAGGGTGGCAAGGCCAGCGAGCGCAAGGCCCTCGACGCGATCCGCGCGCAGGGCAAGCGCGTGCTCGGCGTGCTCAACAAGCGCGACCAGCTCAGCCCCGAGGACGTCGCCGAGGTGGTCGCCCACGTCGAGCGCGAGCTCGGCGACCGGGTCGAGGTCGTGGTGCCGTTCTCGGCGCGCAAGGCCCTGACCGCCCGCACCGACGGCGCGTCGACCACCGACGACGGCAACTGGTCGGCGCTGCAGGCCGCGCTCGAGCGCCGGTTCTTTGATCAGGCCAGGGCCATCAAGCGCGCGGCGTGCGCCCGCCGCCTGCTCGCGGTGCTCGACACCGCCGCCGGCGTGCTGGCCGCCGAGCGGGCGCGGATCACCACGGCCCGGGACCGCGACCTCGTCGCCCGTGACGTCGTCGCTGACGCCGGCGGCCGGGTCGCGGAGGAGCTGGTCGGACCCGAGCGCCGGGCCCTGGCCGAGGCGGTGGTCGAGCTGTACCGCCGGGCCGCGCGCGAGGTGATCGAGCTGGTCCGCCCGCGCCTGCTGCCGTTCGGCAGCCACTCGGCGACGCCGGCCGATCGCGACTACCTGCTGGCCCTGCTCGGCGACGGCTACGAGGCCATGCTGCGGGCCGCCGAGCGCCGGGTCGGCGCGACCGTGCGCGCGACCCTCGAGGCCACCGGCCTCACCGCCGACGGTGCGGTGGCGGCGACGGCGGCGCCCCTGGCCCACGCCCGCGCCTACGTCGGCGGGTTCCTCGCCGGTGGCGCGGTCGACGGCTTCTTCCGCAACGACCTGCCGCGGCTCGCGCTCGACGACGACTCGGTCTATCACGCGCTGTTTCGGGTCGCGCCCGACCTCGAGGCGCTGGTGGCCGAGCCGTTGAACCGCGCGGCCCGCGCCGCCCTGGCCCGGGCCGAGGACGAGCTCGACCGCCGGGCCGGCGCCGCCGACGTCGCCGCGTTCGATCTCGAGGTCGGCCTGGCCCGCACCGTCGACGAGCTGCGCGCGCGCATCGGCGGCCGACGCGCCGAGAGCCCACCGTGACCAGGCCGGCGGCGCGGGCCCGGCTCCAGCTCGGCCTGCCCGGGGTCGGCCCGGAGGTGCGCGGCAAGCTCACCCTCGGCATCGACGAGGCCGGACGCGGCCCCATCCTCGGACCGATGGTGCTGGCCGCGGTCGCGCTCGACACCGGCGCGGCCCGGGCCCTGACCCGCGCCGGCCTCGCCGACTCCAAGCAGTTCGGCGCCGGCCCCGACGCCCGGGCCCGCCGGGCCGAGCTGGCGACCCTGATCCGCGCCCGGGCCTGCTTCGTCGCGGTCGAGGTGTGCGAGGCCGACGAGATCGACGCCCGGGTCGCCCACGGCGAGCTCAACGTCCTCGAGCGCGAGCGCGCCGCCCTGATGATCGAGCGCGCGCCGGCCTGCGCCCGCATCATCGCCGACGGCGCGCGCATGTTCGCGCCGCTGCGCGAGCGCTTCCCCGCGCTGCGGTCCTACGATCGCGGCGAGGACCGCCACGCCTCGGTCGCGGCCGCGTCGGTGGTGGCCAAGGACCTGCGCGACGCCTGGTTCGTGGGCATGTGCGCGCGCTACCGGGCCCAGTTCGGCGAGGTCGCCGGCGGCGGCTACCTCAACGACGCGACCCGCGCGTTCCTGCGCGCCTACCGGGCCCGGTTCGGCGACCTGCCGCCCGAGGCCCGGCGATCCTGGTCGGTCCAACTCTAGCGCGCGCACGCGCACGCGCGCTCACCGGCAGCGGGCGATGTCCGGATCCCGGACGAACACGTCGCGGTGGTACGCGGCGTCGAGGGCGCCGACCTGACGCGAGCGGGCCGCGACGGTGGCGCAGTCGCCGGCCTTGGCCGCGGCCCGGGCCTGGATCGTGAGCTCCTGGAGCTGCGCGCGGGTCGCGCGAGTCGCCGGGGCGTCGTCGTCGACCGCGATCTGGGCGGGCGCCGGCTTCTTCGGGGCGGCCGGCTTGGGGGGCGGGGGCGGGGGCGGCGAGGCCATCGGCGGCGACGGAGTCGCGGTGTTGGTGACCGTCGAGTCGAGCTCGAACCCGAGGTCCTGGGGGACGCCGCCGGTCGGGGCCTCCTCCTCGGTGGGCCGGGTGGCCGTCGGTTCGCCCTTGGTCACGTCCTCGAGGGCCGGCGACCGCGGCTTCACCTTCGGGCTGAGGGTCGCGCCCGCGTGCACGCCGTCGATCGTCTTCTCGGGCGTCTTCTCGGGCGTCCGCTCCCGCCGGCCACCTTCCTCGGTGACGAGCGGCAGCGCGGTCGCGCCGCTGCCGCCGACATCGGGCCGCGCCGACGGACCGGGCCGATCGCCGGTGGGCCGATCGCCGAGCACGTCGCCCAGCTCCCCATCGGTGATCGCCGACGGCAACCGCGGCGCCGGCTCGGCCGGGCGCTGCTCGGCCGCCGGGGGTCGCGCCACCTGGCGCTGGCCCTTGAGGTACAGCACGCCGGCCGCGCCGCCGACGACGACCAGCGCCGCCGCCCCGGCCATCGCCGGATGGGCCAGCATCGCCATCAGCCCGGCGCGCCACCGCGCCCACAGCCCGGGTCGCGCCGTCGCCGCCTGGGCCCGGGCCGCGGTCATCAGCGATTCGAACGAGCCACGGGTGCCCGCCGCCGGTGGCTCGACGTCGAAGCCGCCCGAGCGCGCATCGCGGACGAGCCCGCGCACCGCCTGCCACTCGCCGAGCGTCGCCCGCTGCGCGAGGTCGAGCCCGGCGTCGTCGCGGTCGCGGTACAGCGCGTCGAGGATCGCCGCGGCGCCCGGATCCAGGTCGTCGATGCCGTCGGTCGCCATCGTGCCCTACGGGGCCGCCTTGGCGAGATCCTTGTACTCGTCGAGATCGAGCCGCAGCTTGTCGAGCGCGTAGCGCATGCGGCTCTTGACCGTGTTCTCGGACACGCCGACGACCTCGGCGATCTGCTTGAACGGCATGTCGAGGAACTCGCGCATGAGGAAGACCTCGCGCTGATCGTCGCCGAGCGCGGCGATCGCACCCTGCATGCGTTCGTGGAGCTGCTTGTTCACGGTCTTGCGGTCCGAGGCCATCTCGTTGTTCGGGATGACGTCGAGCAACGTGCCGCTGTCCGCGTCGACCGACATCGGGGCGTCGAGCGAGGCGTGGCGCCGGTGCTTGCGTCGTCTCGTCTGATCAACGCACAGGTTCCGCGCGATGGTGTAAAGCCACGTCGTGAACTTGGCCTGC
>JAYVSF010000126.1:0-9595 GCA_043775605.1 Myxococcales bacterium | reverse complement strand
GGGGCCTTCGGACCGCCCTCTTCTCGCTTCATGGCCGCGCACGGTGCATAGATCTCGACCTCGCGCGTCACTCCGAGCACCGCCAGTTGGGCCCGCTCGACGGTTGGCGCGAGGCACGCGGGAAACTCGGGTGTGTCCGACCCGCTACGGTTACAGGCTAGCGTCAGCGTGAGCAGGGCCATGACGGTCAGCGTGCGAGACATCTTCACGTCTCATCATGCCCCAGCGGCGCAGGTGGTGCGGGTCCGGCGGGCGCAGAAGCGCGGACCCGCCCGGGCCTCGCCGACTGCTACTCGGCGATCGCGGTCTTGCCGCTGGTGCCGCCGCGCAGGTCGCGCGCCTTCTGGATCAGCGCGACCAGTTCCTTGCGGTCGCCGTCGTTGCCGGCGGCCTGGCTGGCGATGGTCTGGAGCTGGGCCAGGTCCCAGTGCTCGGCGTCCTCGGCGCCGCGCAGGACGTCGGCGAACCCGGCGACCGCGAACGCGAACCGCAGGTCGGTCGGCGCGGTGGCGAACGAGCGGGCCAACTCGCTGCCGGCGATGGTGAACGCTTGCTCGCTGGCCTTGGTGCCCTTGGGCTCCTTGGCCCGCACCCGCACGGTCAGCAGCGGGGCGGCGGTGAGGACCTTGTTCAGCTCGACCTCGTACAGCGCGGTCACCTGGTGGCCGGCGCCGATCTCGCCGGCGTCGACCGCGTCGTTGCGGAAGTCCTGATCGGCGATGTCGCGGTTCTCGTAGCCGATGAGGCGGTAGCGCGCGACCATCGTCGGGTCGAAGTCGACCTGCAGCTTGACGTCCTGGGCCACGACCTCGAGCGTCGAGCCGAGCTGCTGCTGGAACACCCGCTTCGCCTGCGACAGGCCGTCGATGTAGAAGCTGTTGCCGTTGCCCTTGTCGGCGAGCTGCTCCATCGTCTCGTCCTTGTAGTTGCCCATGCCGAACCCGATCGTCGACAGGAACACGCCCTCCTTCACCTTGCCGGCGATCGTGCTGAGGATCTCGGCCTGCGAGGTGCGGCCGACGTTGGCGTCGCCGTCGGACAGAACGATCACGCGGCTCTCGACGCCGGTGCCCAGGCCCTTCATCGCCTGCTCGTAGGCGAGGTCGATGCCCGACGCCATCGCGGTCGAGCCGCCGGCGGTGAGGTCCTCGATCGCCGACAGGATCTCGTGCTTGTGGTCGAGCCCAGTGGCCGGCAGCACCACCCGGGTCGAGCCGGCGTAGGTGACCAGCGCGACGGTGTCGCCGTCCTTGAGGTTGTCGACCAGGATGCGCAGCGAGCGCTTGGCCAGCTCGAGCTTGTCGGGCGACTGCATCGAGCCCGAGACGTCGACCAGGAACACCAGCCGCATCAGCTTGCGCTCGGCGAGGCTCTTGGCCTTGGTGGTGACGCCGACCCGGACGATGCTGCGGCCGGGGTTGAACGGCGACGGCGCGGCGTCGATGTGGACCGCGAACGGCGCGCCGGCGGCCGGCGGCGCGTAGGCGTAGCCGAAGTAGTTGACGAACTCCTCGACCCGGACCGCGGCGGCCGGCGGCAGCACGCCCTCGGTGAGCTTGCGGCGGGCGATCGTGTAGCTGGCGGTGTCGACGTCGGCGGCGAAGGTCGACAGGTGGTCCTTGGCGGTGTCCATCCACGCGTTCTTGCCGTAGTCCTTGTAGCCCTCGCCCGACTGGCCGTCGGCGACCGTCGCCGGCATGCGGCGGCCGGCGATGGCGTAGCCCGGGCTGCCGACGGCCTGGCCCTGGCCGCCGAGCACGCCGACGTGGCCGCGACCGTTGCCGAGCGCCCTCGATGGATCGGCGAGCATCGGGGCGGTCGCCGTTCCGGTCTGCGCGGTCGTGGTCGGCCTCGGCGAGGGGGGCGGCGGCTGCTTCTCCTCCGTGAGCTTGGCGGGGGCGTTGGTGAGGTCGCCCACCGGCGCGGGCTCGGTCGGCGTGGTCGGCGCGCCGTTCTGCGCCTCATGGTCCGTGCTGCTGACGGTTGGCGCTCGGCCTCCCGACGATTGACAGCCGCCGAGGGCGGTCTGGGCGAGCGCGAGCATGAGGAGTGAGCGAGCGAAGGAGCGAGCAGCGGTGCGACGAAGCATGACGGCCTCCAGGTTGGTGCCTCTGCCAAACGCGCGCCGCGCGGCCGCGGTCTGTCTTGCTTGGTCAGCGCGATCGTCGACGGTGCGCGACGTTCGCGCGCCAGCGATCCTCGACGGTTGCAGCCGTCCCAAGGCCGCGCACTCCGACGGTGTCGAACCCGCCAACGGTTCGGGGAACCGATGGGCGCCCGCGGTGTCGAACGGCTACCGCTACGGCACGATCGCGACCGTCAGGGTCAACGGCTTGCCGTGGCGGGTCACCGCGAGCTCGACGGTGGTGGCGGTGCGCAGCGTGCTGAACGCGTCGAGCGCGCGATCCATGGTGTCGAGCGCGACGCCGTCGATCGCGGTCACGGTGTCGCCGTTGGCGAGCCCGAGGCGCGCGCACAGGCCGCCCGGCCGCACGGCGTAGAGCTTGAAGCCGATGACCGCGCCGGCCTTGAGCGCCGGGATCGCCCGCGCGGCCCGGCCAAACGCCACCGGGCTGGCCAGGAGCGCGTCGATCAGCGCGCGCGGCACGGTGGCGTGGGTGGCGTCGATGCGCCGCACGCCGGCCGCGACCTTGTCGGCGAGCGCGTCGGTGTCGATCGGCAGCGCGCCGGCCACCGGCTCGTCGGAGCCGTCGCCGGCGACCAGCTCGGGGCAGGTCCGCGGCGTCCCCGGGCCGGTGGTGATCGTGAACGTCCGGTCCCGGCGCTTGACCCGCAGGCCCGCGGCCTCGAGGGTCTGGGTGAACAGCTTGAGTGCCTGGCGCACGGTGAGCGGCGCCGGCACGATGACTTGCAGTCGCGTGGCGCGGCGGGCGATGCCGGGCGCGATGACGACGCTCTCGCAGGTGAAGCCGGCGACCCAGGTGGCCAGCTCGGCGAGCGAGACCTCGGGGCCGAAGCTCACGGTGAGCTGACTCGCGAGCGGGGCCGGCACGCAGGTGTAGCTCGCGGTGGTGTCGTCGTCGGCGATGGCCGCCGTGGGTGCGGCGACCAGCGCGAGGAGCGCGAGGGCGACCGCCGCCGGGCCGCGCGACGAGAGCAGGAGAGCCATGGCGCAGAAGCTAGCACTGCGCCCGCGTCGTCGCCGGCCGGCGCCGGACCGTGGTCACTGATACGCGGCGAAGGTCAGCGTCACCTGGATATCGGCGTCGGCGCCCTTGCCGGCGAAGTTGGCGCCGGCCGGGCCGCGGATGCCGACCTTGAAGCTGCCGCCGAGCAGCTTGGCGAAGTCGACGTCCGAGACCGTGGCGGTATCGAAGGTCGAGACCAGCGCGATCGGGCCCGAGCGATCGGCGGCCGCGATCGGTCCGGCCGCCGCCGGGTAGGTGTTGTTGGTGTCGTTGGTGGTGAACAGGATCTCGACGTTGCCGGTGAAGACCTCGCCCAGCCCGACCACGCCTGTCGACGCGGTGCCCAGAGTCAGGCTGGTCGCGGCGAGCGAGATCCGGGTCGGGGCCACGCCGCCGAGCGCGGCCCGGGCGTCGCCGACGAACTTGCCGTACGGGTTGCTGTTCTCGCTGGTGATCGACTTGTCGTTGGCGACCACGTTGTTGACGGTGTCGGCCGACTTGGCCTTGAGGTTGATCGTGACCGGCTGCGAGAATTCGATGGGGTCATCGCCACCGCAGGCGACGAGCGAGAGCGAGATCAGGGCAGGGAGCAGGAAGCGAGGCGCATTGTGCATGATTGGTTAGACGTAAGGGTCGCACTGAAAGTCAACGATCGGTAGGAGAGACTACATGTCGGCATCTTCAACATGTTGAAACCCTGTCGCGCGCATCAGGGCTGCTGCGCGGCCAGCTCGGCGCGCTCGCCCTCGCTCGGGGCCCACAGCGCGTCCGTGAGGCTCGGGACCTCGCGCGGGCTGGCGCCGCGGACGTCGATCGTCGCGGACCAGGTCCGGCCACCGGCGGTGGCGTCGATGCGCACGGTGCCGGCGGCGTCGGTGTGGAGCTGCACGCACGCCGCGTAGGCCTGGACCGGCAGCGGCGTCGCCGGGCCGGTCACGTGGTACTGGCGCGGCAGGCCGACCACGAGCACGTCGTCGTCGGCGGACGGCAGGTCGCCGCGCAGCCAGGCTGGGAAGCACGCGGTCAGGGTGCCGCCGACGCCGGTGGTGGTCGGGCTCGACACCTGGAGCTCGTCGAAGACGTCGACCACCGCGACCCGGACCCGGCGATCGACGAGATCGCCCGCGTCGACGGCGAGTTCGAGGACGCCGGCCGCCGGTGCGGTCAGGTCGAACGAGTCCCAAGCCGCTCGCTGCGACGGCGCCGGGCTGCGCACGACCAGATCCTCGTCGACCAGGCTCTGGCCGCCCGCGTCGGCGAGCACGACGGTGACGGTGGTGCGCCCGCCGGCGAAGGTCGCCCAGCGCGGCGGATCGAGCTGCGGGTACGCGATCGCGTAGGCCGGGGCCGCGCGCAGCGACGCGATCTCGGCGCTGTCGATCGACAGTCGGTCGTAGAGCTCGCCGCTGGCGTCGAGGATGCGCAGGTAGCCGGTGGCCGGCCGCGCCGCCGCGATCGACACCCGATCGGCGCCGGTCGCGACCACCTGATGATCGGGGCTCGACAGCTTGGCGACGAACGGCAGGTCGAACGGGTCGTGGCTGTCCGGGTAGGTGAGGCGGAAGGTCTGGCGGCCGCCGGCGGCAATGGTGCGGGCGGTCAGCGCCGGCCACACCCCGAGCGGCGCGCCCTCGAACAGCAGGCCGTTCGGCGTGTCGGGTGTGCAGGTCTCGCCGGCCGGGCAGGTGCCATTTGCGCGGTCGCCCGCCTCGGTCGAGGCGAGCAGGGCCAGGGCGGCGCCGCCGACCACGCCGAGGCGGGAGAGCTGGGAGAGGACGGGCACGGCCGGACCGACGAAGCGCTTCATGAACTGTGCAGTTTGCACGGGTCGGGCCAGCGGCAGCCGCGCGATCGCGCGGGGTTGGCCGCGGTGGCGGGCGGCGCCGCCGTGTCGGTGCGGCACGGATGTCGCGGTCGGCGCCGTACGAACCGGCCGCGGGCGCTTGTCCTCATCGCGTGGTTCGCGCTAGACCGCGCGCCATGAAGCACATCCTGTTCGTGTCGGCCGTCCTCACGTCGCTCGCCCTCGCCACCTCGGCTTGCAAGGGCAAGACCGAGCCGGCCAAGACCGCCGGCGCGCCCGCCGTCGCGCCCGCCGCGCCCGCGCCGTCGATGGGCACCGCGCCGGCCCCGACCGCGCCGGCCCCGACCGTCCCCGCCCCCGCCGTCGCCGATCCCAGCGCCCCGGCGCCGGCGGTGTCGGACGCCGACTTCGAGGCGATCATGAACAAGGGCATGGTCATGTTCGAGTCGATGGGCAAGGCCGTCGAGGCCGCCGGCACGGACTGCGACAAGGGCTCCGACGGCCTCGAGCAGGTCATGGCCGACAACCAGGACTTCATCGCCAAGGCCAAGGCGCTCGGCACGTCGATGGACAGCAAGGCCGAGGAGTGGATGAAGGCGCACAACGACGCGATCACCGCGCACATGGGCAAGGTCATGGCGATGGCCGAGAGCTGCCAGAGCAACGCCAAGTTCACCGCGACGATGAAGAAGCTCGACTCCGCGATGGAGTGATCACGGCTCGCGCGCTCGACGAGCGCTACAGCACGAGCTGGAGCTGGGTGCGGATCTGCAGGTCGTTGGTGGCGGTGGTGCCGGTGGTGTGGATGACACCCGCGTCGAGCATCCACTTGGCCTTGTGGCCCTGCCACAACCAGTCGACGCCGCCGAGGGCCTCGTACTTCTTCTCCGCGCCGTCGGGGACTTGGGCGAACCGCAGCGCGCCGAGCAGCTTCTTCGGCATCAGCATGTAGCTGGCCTGGCCGTAGAAGCCCTTGGCGAGGTCGGCCTTGGCGTCCTTGATCAGCACCAGGGCGCCGCTGACCTCCAGGCCCTCGACCTTGACCATCGCGTCGAGCGAGACGGCGTGCACCGGCTTGAGGTCGCCCGCGGCGTCCTTGTCGAAGCGCTTGAGGTCGACCTTGTAGCTGGCGGCGACCGCGTAGCGCAGCGGCCCGCCCTCGAGATCGCCCTCGCTGTAGCCCTTCATCTTGGCGCTGTTCCAGCCGACGTGCGCGACCACGGCCGGGCCGAAGTCGGTGGGCACGTTGGACGGCGTGCTGCAGGTCGGCGGGCTGCCGGCCTTGCAGCCGATGGTCGGCTTGTCGCTGCCGGCGTTGAACACGCCGAACGCCCACTCGAGGCCCTCGGGCGACTTCTCGTAGTCGTTGTGGAGCGCGATGCCCTGATCGCGGCCGGCGCCGGCGAACTCGTTGGCCAGCGAGCGCTCGAGGAACTCGCTGCCGAAGTCCGACACCAGCTCCTGCCGGTGGAACGGCTTCTTCCACTGGCCGAGCCGGAGGTGGAGCTTGGGCGACAGCGCCTGATCGACGAACACGTCCTTGAGCAACGCGAAGCCCTTGTTGGCCATGTCGAACTCGACCTTGTAGGTCGTCTTCGGGCCGTAGGCGTGACCCTCGAGTTGGAGCCGTAGCCGCGGGACCGAGAAGCGATCGGTGAACTCCTTGCCGTCGGCCTTGAGCGCCTCGAACCGGAGCTGGCTGCGCAGGCCGAGCTTGAGCTCGAACTTCTTGTCGGTGCTCGCCAGGGTGAAGCCGCCGTCGTAGCTGAGGCCGGCGGCGTGGGGATCGGGCGCGGGCGGCGGCGCCGGTTGCTCGTCGACCGCGGTGTCGCCGAGCGCCACCGGGGTGGCGTCGCTGTCGGCGTCGCCGGTGGCTGGGTCAGCGGGCGGGGTGGGCTGGGCGGCCGCGAGCGCCGGGAGG
This sequence comes from Myxococcales bacterium, assembly GCA_043775605.1. Taxonomy (GTDB): domain Bacteria; phylum Myxococcota_A; class Polyangia; order Haliangiales; family Haliangiaceae; genus UBA2376. Next base: position 2,721 of record JAYVSF010000126.1, on the reverse strand, counting down.
CCGAGCGCCGAGGTCAGGATCGTCGCGAACGCGAGGCGGTTTGGCTTCATCACGGTGGCAGTATGGCTGCATCTCGTGACGGCCAGGTGACGGCGTCGCAACGCTTCTGGTCGCGAGCGTCACCGCGTGGCTCCCTGGGGTTAGCCGAACTTGCCCGTGATGTAGTCCTCGGTCCGGCGGTCGCGGGGCGAGGTGAACAGCCGCTCGGTCGGACCGAACTCGACCAGCTCGCCCTGCAGGAAGAAGCCGGTCTTGTTCGAGACCCGCGACGCCTGCTGCATGTTGTGGGTGACGATGACGATCGTGTAGTCGCGGCGCAGATCGTGGAGCAGGTCCTCGATGCGGGCGGTGGCGATCGGGTCGAGGGCCGAGCACGGCTCGTCCATCAGGATCACCTCGGGATCGACCGCGAGCGTGCGGGCGATGCAGAGGCGCTGCTGCTGGCCGCCCGACAGGCTGGTGCCGGCGTGATCGAGCTTGTCCTTGACCTCGTCCCACAGCGCGGCCTGGCGCAGCGCGCGTTCGAGCACCTCGGCGGCCTTGCCGCGCTCGAGCCGGCCGGTCAGGCGCAGCCCGGCCAGGACGTTGTCGCGGATGGTCATCGACGGGAACGGGTTGGGCTTCTGGAACACCATGCCGACCCGCCGGCGCAGCAGCACCGGATCGACGTCGGCGGCGTAGACGTCGGTGTCGTCGAGGTGGACCGCGCCCTCGGCCCGGGCCGAGGCGACCAGCTCGTGCATGCGGTTGAGGCAGCGGATGAAGGTCGACTTGCCGCAGCCCGACGGGCCGATGATCGCGGTGACCTCGCGTGCGCCGATGGCCAGGTCGATGCCGCCCAGCACCTGGTGGCTGCCGAACCAGGCCTTGAGGCCCCGGGTGACGAACTTTGGCGCGGGCTCGGGCTCGCTGGTCGGCGCCACCATCGACCGAAGGCGTAGCACGGCGGCCATCGCTAGACCCGCCGCTGGTAGCGGTTGCGCAGCACGATCGCGATCGAGTTGAGCACCAGCAAGGTCGCCATCAGGACCACGATGCCGGCCGCGGCGTTGACCAGGAACTCGCGCTGCGGCATCGAGGTCCAGTTGAAGATCTGCATCGGCAGCGCGGTGTACTCGGCGTCGAGGCCGTCGGGCGCGAACGCGATGTAGGCCACCGCGCCGACCAGCACCAGCGGCGCGGTCTCGCCGATCGCGCGCGACACCGCCAGGATCGCGCCGGTGAGGATCCCCGGCATCGCCATCGGCAGGACCACGTGGCGGGTCGTCTGCCAGCGGGTCGCGCCCAGCCCGAGCGCCGCCTCGCGCAGCGAGTCCCGGACGGTGCGCAGGGCCTCGCGCGACGACAGGATCACCACCGGCAGGACCAGCAGCGCCATGGTCAGCGCGCCGGCCAGCACGGTCTCGCCCAGGGCCAGGGCCCGCACGAACAGGCCGAGGCCGAGCATGCCGTAGATGATCGACGGCACCCCGGCCAGGTTGGCGATCGCGATCTCGACCACCGTCGCCAGCCGGCTGCGCCGGCCGTACTCCTCGAGATAGACCGCGGCGCCGACCCCGAGCGGCAACGCGATCAGCGCGGTCAGCGTGATCAGCCACAGGCTGCCCATGAGCGCCGGGTAGATGCCGGCTCGGCCGGCGGCGCGCGACGGCGGCGAGGTGAGGAACGCCCAGTCGATGCGGCCGAGGCCGGTGCGGACGACGTCGGACAGCAGCCAGACCAGGATCGCCAGCGGCACGTAGACCGCGAGCGCGCACAGCCAGCGGAACCCGACCTCGGCGGCCTTGCCCTCGCGCCGGGCGGTGAGCGATTGCGGCGGCATCAGGCGCGGCTCTGGGCCCGTAGCTTGCGCGACAGGCGGTAGCTGAGCAGGTTCATCAGCAGGGTCATCACGAACAGGGTGAGCCCGACCGCGAAGATGGTCTGGTACTCGATCGTGCCGGTCGGGGTGTCGCCCTTGGAGATGTTGACGATGTACGCGGTCATGGTCTCGGCCGGCTGGCGGGGATCGAGGGTGAAGTTGGCCTGCTGACCGGCGGCGATCGCGACGATCATGGTCTCGCCGATCGCGCGCGACACCGCGAGGGTCATGGCCGCGGCGATGCCCGACCACGCCGACGGCACGATGACCCGGACGATGGTCGGCAGGGTGCCGGCGCCGAGGCCGTACGCGGCCTCACGTACCTCGGTGGGCACCGCGAAGATCGCGTCCTCGGACAGGGACGAGATCATCGGGATGATCATGATGCCCATGACCAGGCCGGGCGAGAGCGCGTTGGCGCCCGACAGGCCGGGGACCACGCCCTGCAGCGCCGGGGTGACCACGGTCAGCGCGAAGTAGCCATAGACGATGGTCGGGATCCCGGCCAGCAGCTCGAGCGCGGGCTTGAGCACGCGCCGGGTGCGGGGCGCGGCGTACTCCGACAGGTAGATCGCGGCCAGCAGGCCGAGCGGCAGCGCCACCGCCATCGCGATCGCGGCGGTGACCAGGGTGCCGGTGATGAGCGGCCACACCCCGAAGTGGCGGTTGTCGGCGAACAGCGGCGTCCACTGGGTGTCGCCGAAGAAGCTCGCCAGCGGCACCGCGCGGAAGAACGCGACGGCCTCGAACAGCAGGACGCCGACGATGCCGATCGTGACGACGATCGACACCAGGCTGCAGCCGGCCAGCGCCAGCTCGATCAGCCGTTCGCCCGCCCCCGACGCCCGCCCCCGCTTCAC
>JAYVSF010000125.1:0-11361 GCA_043775605.1 Myxococcales bacterium | reverse complement strand
CATCGCCGCGGTCAGCGAGAACGACTCCTCGGCCGTCGGGCTCGGACTCGGGCTCGGATTCGGATTCGGATTCGGATCGGGGCTCGGATTCGGATTCGGGTCCGGGCTCGGGCTCGGACTCGGTACCGGATCATCACCCGCGGCCATCGAACGCATCCTACACGAGCCCGCGCTACCTTCGCGCGGTGCCCCCTCCTCGCCGCGCCCGGCTCAAGCAGACGCTCCTGGCCCGGGCCCAGACCGCCCTCGACACCGCCCGCGCGGCCCACGCCGCGGCGGTCGAGGGCGCGACCCACAGCGAGGCCCGGGCCGAGAACGACAAGGACACCCGCGGCCTCGAACAGTCGTACCTGGCGCGCGGCCTCGCCGCCCGGGTCGCCGAGCTCGACGGCGCGCTGGGCGCGATCGCGCACCTGTCCGAGGCCGCCGCGGCCGCCGGCGCGCGCGCCGGGCTGGGCGCGCTGATCACCACCGAGGACGACCACGGCGCGACCCAGCGCTACTACCTGGCGCCGTGGGGCGGCGGCGAGCTCCTGCCCGGCGACGTCGCGGTGGTCACCCCATCGTCGCCGATCGGTCGTGCGCTGCTCGGCCGCGAGGCCGGCGACGCGGTCGAGATCCAGCGGCCCGGCGGCGCCCGGACCCTGACCATCGTCGCGATCGGTTAGCGATCGACGCGTCGTCACGCAGGCGGATCCGCTAGACTCGGGCGATGTCGCTCCGGTGGACCGTGCTCCTCGCGATCGTGGCGGCCAACGGCTGTGGCGGCGACGATCCGGCGGCCGGCGACGACGCGCAGCCCACCGACGCGGCCGCCGTCGACGCCGCGCCTGACGCGAACACCGCCACGATCGACGCGACCATCGACGCCACCGGGCCCGCGGGCTTCGGCCTCATCACCGGGCAGTGCGGCGTGCTCACCCTCGCCGACCTCGACGGCACCGCGCCCGAGTGGTTCGACGGCCACCTCGACTTCGGCACCAACCGCTACGACGATCCCGCCGAGCGCGATCAGCTCACGCCTGGCGGCCGCCAGATCATTCTCGCCGGCAACGCGGGCGGCAGCTCGCTGTACTCGGAGGTCTTCGCCTTCGAATGGTTGGCCCGCTGCGAGCACGCGGCGCTGCTCAAGACCGAGACCACGATCGTCTACGACGTCGCCGGCAAGAAGGCCGATTTGCTGGTCGAGATCGACGGCCGCAAGGTCGGCGTCAGCGTGACCCGCGCCGTCACCTTCCCGTTCGGTCAGCCCTACACCCTGGCCGCCGCCACCACCCTGTTCAGCCGCAAGCTCACCGACCTCCAGCTCGCCACCACCCAGGTCTCGGCTGGCGATCGCTGGTCGAAGCAGATGGTGGTGGCCGAGGCCTACGACCTCCAGCACGCCCAGCTCGCGATGCAGGCGTGGTCGATGCTCGACGCCGCCACCCGCGGCAGCGCGATCATGATCATCGCGGTCACCGACGGCGACGATCGCTTCATCTACACCGACCAGTGACCGCTGATCGCGCCTTCGACCAGAGTCAGGGCGCGGGGTAGCGCGCGCGCAGCATGGCCCAGCGGGTGTGGATCCACTGCCGCGTGTAGGCGACCTCGCCGGCGTAGTCGAGGAAGTCGTTACGCCCCGACCAGCGGCTGAAGCTCCGGTACTGCGCGCCCCACTTGCGCTGGTTGCGGACCGCGACGCCGGCGGTCTCGGCGACCATGGCGTCGAACATCGCGAGCACCGCGTCCTCGGACAGCGGCCCGGCCAGCATCGCCTGGTAGCGCGCGGTCAGGGTCGGCCCGAGCGTGGCGTCGTCGAGCATGCGGGCGAACAGCCGGTTGTTGCGCCGGAAGTCGGTCCACGACATCGCGCTGGTGCGGTAGGTCTGCCAGGCCTGACCGAACGAGTGGTTGTAGTCCCACGGCAGGTAGCGGACCGGTCCGGGCGTGGCCGGGTCGTGATAGAGGTACTCGTTCTTGCCGGCCGAGTCCTCGGCCAGCATCGCGGTCACGAACACGAACCAGTCGCGGAGATCGTCGACGTCGAAGCGGTCGGGCAGCTCGGTGGCGAAGGTCGCCGGCGCGCTGGTCGCGGACCAGGTCACCAGGCTCTCGAGATCGGCGTAGGCCTCGGGCTGGCCGGCGAGCGGCAGGCCCTCGGTCTTGACGTAGCCGGCGTGCAGGTTGGTCTTGACCCCGCCGCCGTACAGCACGGTGTCGAAGTTGGCGTCGTGCGAGACCGCCTTGTAGAGGTTGCCGTCCTCGCTGAACCCCTCGGCGCCGACGACGTTGTGGTCGGGGTGGTCGGTCAGCGCGTACAGGCCGTAGAACGCGCCGTCGATGTACAGCACCGCGCTGTACGACCGGACCAGCACGTGGTCAGGGTCCATCGTGCGCCACAGCTCGTAGGCCAGGCGCTGGCGGACGTAGGTGTTGTCGTCGAAGGTCGAGATCAGCACCAGCTTGTGCTTGCCGAGGAAGCCGCCGGCGTGGCTGGGATCGTTGAAGCGATCGCCGGGGGCGAAGTTGATGGTGTAGCTGTGCTCCGGATAGCTCAGCGAGCTGGCGCCGTGCAGCTTGGCGGTCGCGGCGAAGGTCTGGCCGCGATAGACCACGGTCACCGGCTCGTAGGTGGTCGAGCGCGGCGCCGGGCTGACGAAGATCACCGGGACCCCGAGCTCCTCGGGGTAGCGGGTGGGATCGACCGGCGGCACGTTGCCGGCGGTGTCGAAGGCGTCGGCGACCGCGATGGTCACGCGGCCGGTGATGAGCTCGTCCCGGGCCCGCAGCTCGAGCTCGAACACCGCGGCCTGATCGAGGCCGGGCGTCCAGCGCACCATCGCGGTGGTCGGATCGTAGGTGGCGCCGGTGGGCAGGCCGACGACGGCGAAGGCGTCGCCCGCGCGCTGTTGACCGGCGACGGCGCAGTGGACTGTGAACGCGACGGTCTCGCCCTCGATCAGGCGATACGGGCCGTCGGCGGTGGGCACGCACTGCGGCGGCGGCGGCAACCGCGCGGGCACGTCGGGCGGCGGCTCGGTGCAGGCGGCGGCGACCAGCGCGACGGCGAGACCGACCAGGGGCAGCGCGCGCGGCGTCACGAGTCAGCCTCCGGTGGCTCGAGCCAGGCCCGGACGACCTGGGCGAGCAGCGCGGCCCGGCGGCCGGCGCGACCGGGCGCGAGCGGCGGCGATGGTGGACCGAGGCTGGCGGCGTAGTCCTCGAGGCTGCCGATCGCGCGGCTGGTGAAGCGCTGGGCGGCGGCGCGCAGATCGATGACGGCGCCGGGCAGGACCTCGCCGCCGGCCGCGGCGAACAGGCTCGGAGCGTAAGGGCCCCACGCGCACAGGCGATCGCCGGGGCGAGTGAAGCTCGCGAACCCGCGCAGCAGCTCGGCCTGCGGCACGCCGGCGCGCAGGCGGTCGGGTTCGAGGCCGATGTGGAACGGCGCGCTCGGCGCGAGTGCGTGCTCGGGCGCGGCGATGACCGCGAAGGTCTCGCCGGTGGTGACCCGGTGGGCAACCCAGTGGACCAGCTCGTCGCGGGCGTGGTCCTCGCCGGCGGTGTAGGGCCAGGCGTTGGCCTCACCGACGACGCACAGCAGCTGCTCGGGCGTCGCGAGGACGCTGGCCGGCAGCGCCCGGCGCGGCGGTGTCGCCGGCCGTGGCTTGCGAGTTCGAGGCTGCGGTGCCCTGGCCTGACAGGCGAGCTGGGCGTCGACCATCGCGCGGAACGGATCGAGCAGCGCGCGAAACCGCGCCGGGTCGCCCTCGAGCGCGCCGAGCACGTGCATGAGCGCCTCGATCGTCGACACGTACTCGTCGGTGGGCTCGCGCCGGATCCGGTACTCCGACGGCTGCGGCGCGCGGAAGGCGTAGCGCGGCAGCGCGCGCAGCACCGGGTTGTCGCGGACCACGTTCTTGGCCTGCGACCAGGTGCCGTCGACGACGATCAGGGTCACGGGGCCGGACGGAGGGTCGAGGAGGATGTCCTTGGCGTCGGGGCCCGGGTACAGCAGGATCGGCGGCCGCGCGGGATCGGCCATGGCGCGGGCCAGGGCCACGTGCTCGCCCCAGCGCACGCCGACGTGGAGCTCCGCCGAGGGCAAGGCCAGGCTGGCCATGCGCGCGGTGCCGATCTTGACGTCGCGCTCGCGCGGATGCTGCAGGATCACGACCCGGGTCGCGGTCTCGATCCGGGGCAAGCGCGCGCAGTAGCAGACGGTGAGCGGGCGGCGGCAGCCGTCGCAGACCTCGCGGCCGAGGGTGGCCGGTGGGGTCGTGCGCGCGAGCGCACCGAGCGGCGGCGGCAGATCCACGGCTCATCGTACCGCACATCGCCCTGGCGCCCGGAGGCGACGGGGAAGCCGCGTGATCCTGGGAGGTTGGTGAATTGGCGAAGCTGAACACTTGCCCAGTGTCAGGGTGGCGTGGTCGGATCAGCTTCGATGCTGCGTCACCTGCGGGTCTCCAACTTCGCCATCCTGTCCGACGTCCAGCTCGAGCTGACGACCGGTCTGGTCGTGCTCACCGGCGAGACCGGCGCCGGCAAGTCGCTGATCGTCGAGGCAGTCAATCTGCTGCGCGGCGGCCGGGCCAGCGCCGACATCCCGCGAGCCGGCGCGCGCGAGGCGGTGGTCGAGGCGGTGTTCGACGTGCCCGTCGATCTCCGGCCGCGGGTGCGCGCGGTGCTGGAGGCGGGCGGGCTGCCGCTCGGGCTCGAGACCGACGGGGCGGCCGCGGCGGACGAGGCCGCGAGCCCGCATGGTGGCGACGGTGGCGACGATGGCGCCGCCAACGCGCCGAACGAGATCGTCGTCCGCCGGATCATCCACAAGGGCGGCAAGAGCCGGACCTACGTCAACGGCGCGCTCACCACCGCGACCCGGCTGGCCGAGCTCGGCGCGTTGCTGGTCGATCTGTCGGGGCAGCACGAGCACCAGGGCCTGGTCGACGCCAGCCGCCACCGCGAGATCATCGACGCGTTCGCGGCCGAGCCGGCGGTGGTGCAGGCCATGGCCGAGGCCTGGGCCGCGCTCGACGGGCTCGATCGCGAGCTGGCGGCGCTGACCGGCGACGAGCGGGCCCGCAGCGATCGCGCCGACTACCTGCGCTACCAGCTGGCCGAGCTCGACGACGCGGCGATCGAGGCCGACGAGGAGGAGCGGCTGGCGACCGAGCGAGCCCGGCTGGCCGCGGTCGAGGACCTGGCCAGCGGCGCCCGGGCCGCGGTGGCGGCGACCCTCGGCGATGACGGCGGGCGCGACGGTGGCGCCGGCGCGATCGTCGCGCTAGCCCAGGCGGTGCGCGAGCTCGACCGCCCGGCCCGGATCGATCCGCGCCTGGCCGCGCTGCGCCGCCAGCTCGACGAGGCCCGGGTCCTGGCCGATGACGCCGCCGGCGAGCTGCGCCGCTACGCCGATCACCTCGAGGGCGATCCCGAGCGGCTGGCGTGGCTCGACGAGCGGCTCGAGTTGTGTCGGCGGCTGGCGCGCAAGCACGCGACCACGCCGGCCGAGCTGCCGGCGCGGGCCGCCGCGCTGCGGGCCGAGCTCGACGGCCTCGATCACCGCGACGCCCGTTTGGCCGAGCTGTCCGCCGTCCGGACAGCCGCGCGGACCCACGCCGAGCACGCCGCCGCCGCGCTGACCCGGAGCCGGCAGCGGGCCGGCGCCCGGCTGATCCACGACGCCGCGCGCGCGCTCGCCGATCTCGGCCTCGGCGCGGCCCGGCTCGAGGTCGCGCTGGCGCCGCGCGCGCTCGGCCGCCACGGCGCCGACGACGTCGAGGTGCTGCTCGCCGCCAACAAGGGCGAGGAGCTGCGGCCGCTGGCCCGGGTCGCGTCGGGCGGCGAGCTGTCGCGGATCATGCTCGCGCTCAAGCTGGCGCTGCGCCAGGCCGACGAGGTCGCGACCTACGTGTTCGACGAGGTCGACGCCGGCATCGGCGGCGCGACCGCCGGCGCGGTCGGGGCGCTGATCCGCGAGGTCGCCGGCCAGCGTCAGGTCCTGTGCGTCACCCACCTGCCGCAGATCGCGGCCCAGGCCGACACCCACTTCCACGTCGAGAAGGTCGAGGTCGACGGCCGGACCGAGACCATCGTGCGCCGGCTCGGCGCCAGCGCCCGCAAGGACGAGCTGGCCCGCATGCTCGGCGGTGACGCCACCACCCGGGCCCGCGCCCACGCCGCCGAGCTGCTCGGCCGGGTCGCCGCCCGCCCGACGGCGATCGCGGCGCCCGCGCGCTCGAACTCCCGCGCCAATCGCCGCCCGGTGCCGGCGACAGATCGGCCGCCGTCCGACTGATCGGCCGGCCGGGCGAGTATATGCTCGCGGCCATGTCCGACTTCATCAGCCTCGACGATCTGTTGACCCAGGCCGAGCTTCGCAAGCGGGCCGAGCCGATGGAGGGCGGAATGTACCGCCTGCGCTGGGGCTCGGCCCTGGTCATCGTCGGCGTGTCCGGACAGGCGGTGGTGGCGATCGCGCCGCTGTTCCGCAACCCGCCCGAGACCCGGCTCGAGGACTTCTACAAGCGCCTGCTCGAGGCCAACGCCACGATGGGCGGCATGGCCGGCTTCGCGCTGCAGCCCGACGGCTGGGTCGTGCTCCACGCCGGTCGCTCGCGCAAGGGCCTCGACGCCCACGAGCTGGCGATGATGGTGTCGTCGGTCGGCCGCTTCGCCGACGAGTACGACGACAAGCTGATCGCCGAGTTCTACGCCGCCCACGCGCCCGACCCCGAGCAGGACTCGGCGCCGGAGCCCGAGGCGACGGCTTGAACTGCCCGATCTGCGATCGCGTCAACGATCGCGACGCTCGCCGCTGCCGCTCGTGCGGCGCCGACTTCGAGGACCCTGAGATCGCGGCCCAGCTCGGGCGCGCGCTCGCCGACGGTACCGACGAGGACGGCGAGATCGATCTGTCGGGCGGACGCTACCTCGGCATGCGCTGGGTCGGGCTCGAGATCGGCGGCGATCTCCGGCGGATCGCGGCGATCGGCGGCGTGCTGTTCGCGCTGGTCGCGGTGCTGCCGGTCAAGCTCGGCTTCGGCTCGGCGTCGGCGAGCTGGTCGGCGATCGGCCACGGCCCGACCGCCGCGCTGGTCGTGCCCTTCATCCTGGCCGCGCTCGGCCTGGCCCTGGCGACGCCGCTCGGTCGCGGCCTGCCGCCGGTCGCGGTCGCCGGCACCCTGGCCGCCGGTGGCGCCGCGGCCCTCGTGCTCGGCTTCGCGCCGATGGGCGCCCACGCCGGCACCACCAGCCACGTGCTGTGGTTGCCGTGGTTCGGCACCGCGATCGTCGCCGCCGGCATCGGCCTACGGGTGCTGCGGCGCAAGGATCCCTACGCCCGCTGGATCATCGTCGGCGGCGCGGTGCTGACCGTGCTCGGCATGCTGCTGCCGCAGGCCGACGCCCGCCAGGTCCTGCCCGGCGAGTTCTCGCTGTACCTGCGCGGCAAGGAGCTGGCCGACACCGGCCTGCTGTCGGCGTGGACCGAGGGTTTCGACAACGACTCGATGGTCCGGTTCCTGTCGCTGTGGCACCTGTTCGAACTGGTGCTGCTGGGGCTCGCGATCGTGGTCGCGATGCGGCCGTCGACCGGGCCGTGGGACTCGGGCGGCATGATCCTGCGCCCGCTCGGCGTCGCGCTGATCTTCCACCTCACGATCACGTTCGCGCTCTACACGCTCAACGTCATGGGCTGGAGCGGCGCGGTGGGCGTGCGCTGGCACGACCACAACTACGAGTGGGGCGACTTCACGAGCGGCATGTTCGCGGGTCGCGCCCGGCTCGCGCTCCTGACCTTGCCAACGACGATGTGGCTCACCACCGGCCTGGTCGGGCTCTACGCCCACCTGGTCGCGCCGCACCTCAAGGCCGCCGCCCCTGCCCCGCCGACCTGAGTCCCCTGACCGCAGGTCGGGAGCTCGGCCTCGGGCTGTCCGAAAATGCGACAGACACGGCGGCTCGTGGCGAAATCCGACGGCCTCGACCGCGGCGATCGTGACGGGCCCGGCACGGTGTGGAGCGCGGCGGTCACGAGGTGGGGTGGCGCGAAAGCTGCTCGGGCAGGCTGCATGCGTCCGCCCGCCCTCACCTGCCGCACGTCCTGCCCCTGGTCCCTGGTCATCGTCGCTGCGCTGGCCGGCCCCGCGGCCGCCGAGCCTGACCAGCCGACCGCCCCGACCGCCCCGACCGCGTCGGTCGCGCGCTTCGACGTCGGCGCTCGCGTCGGCGGCTGGGGCTACCGCCGCGAGGGCGATCCGACGCCGGTCGACGGCTGGCGCGCCGGCCGCATGAACGGCGTCGGCGTGTTCGGCAGCCGCGCGCTGAACCGCCGGGCCTTCCTCGAGTTCGGGCTCGACCTGTACGCGTCCGACAACACGCTGCTCGGCAGCCCGACGACCGACGTGCCCGCCGACCGGATCAGCGGCATGACCAGCGCCGCGCTCGGCGCGCGCCTGCCGATCACGCCCTGGCTGCGCGGCTTCGTCCAGGTCGGCGCCGGCGTCGAGCTGACCCGGGTGTCCGTGGCCTACGGCAGCCAGCGGATCCGCGACCGGCGGGTGTTCCCGGACGGCTTCCTCGGCGCCGGCCTCGACCTCGAGGTCGCCGACGGGATCTATCTCGGCGCGTCGTTCCGGATGCTCGTGATGGGCACGTTCAACTACGACCGCCAGCGCCTCGACATGAGCGCCGGCTGGGTGACGACGCCCACGGCCGACGAGGTGTTCGACGCCACCGCCGGGCTCGCGGCGCAGGGCCAGTTCTTCCTCCGGCACGAGCTGTGACCATGCGCGCGCTGCTGCTCGTCGTGGCGCTCGCCGCCTGCACCGAGCCGCCCGCCGAGGCGAGCTACGCGTGGGACCTGCCGGCCCGGTTCCCGACGCCGACGGTCCCGGCGGACAACCCGATGTCGGCGGCCAAGGTCGAGCTCGGCCGGCGCCTGTTCTACGACGTCCGCCTGGCGGCCAACGGCGCCCAGGCGTGCGCGTCCTGCCACGCCCAGGCGAGGGCGTTCACCGACGGCCGCCCCACCGCGATCGGCTCGACCGGCGAGCACGGCCGGCGCAACGCCCAGCCGCTGGCCAACGTCGCGTACCTGGCCAGCCTGACCTGGGCCAACCCGACCCTGCGCGCGCTCGAGGACCAGGCGCGGGCGCCGATGTTCGGCACGACGCCGATCGAGCTGGGGCTGACCGGCGACGCCGCCGACGTGCTGGCGCGCCTGGCCGCCGAGCCGAGCTACCAGGACCTGTTCCCGGCCGCGTTCCCCGACCAGCCGACGCCGATCACGATCGACGGCGTGACCAAGGCCATCGCCAGCTTCGAGCGCACGATCATCTCGGGTCGATCGCGCTTCGACCGCGGCGCACTCACCGCCCCCGAGCAACACGGCCTGGCGCTGTTCGCGTCGGCGCGGCTCGGCTGCAACCAGTGCCACGGCGGCTTCGCCTTCACGGTGGCGGTCGGCGCGGGCCTGCGGTTCTTCAACACCGGGTTGACCGCCGACGATCCCGATCCGGGCGTCGCGGCGATCACCGGCGACCCGACCCAGGCCGGGCGGTTTCGCCCGCCGAGCCTGCGCAACGTCGCGATGACCGGCCCGTACATGCACGACGGCAGCGTCGCCACGCTCGACGAGGTGATCGACCTGTACGCCGCCGGCGGGCGCGGCGCCGGCATCGCCAACCCGCGCAAGAGCCCGCTCATCACCGGCTTTGCGATCACGGCCGACGAGCGCGCCGACCTGGTCGCCTTCCTGGGCGCGCTGACCGACGACGAGCTGCTGACCAACCCGGCGCTCGCCGACCCGTGGCGGTAGGCTCGCTACAGGCGGACGCGCTCGATGGTCAGCTCGATCCTACGCGGAGACGACCCGGGTGCTGCGCCGCCGAGCGATGCCCCACAGCATGAGCTGGATTGCGGCCAGCGTGCCGCTCGACGCGATGCAACCCGAGATCTCGAAGACACCCTGCGCTGCCATGGGCAGGACCGCCGCTGGATCACGGGCGCCGGCGACACCGTGGTTGACCCTCCCGAGGCCGGCGGCGAACTGAGCTGTCCCGAGGAGGATCGTGGCCAGGGCCAGCGACAGGGCGAGCGGTGCGAGGCGGTGGCGACCGCGGGTCGCCCACTCGATCACCGACAGCGCGCCGCCGACCACCGCGAACCCGGTATAGACGAAGGCCACCCGCCCCTGCTGGCGCAGCGAGGAGATCGAGGCCCACATCGTCCAGGTCGTGAGCACCAGCGCCACGAGCGCCCCAGCACCGGCGAGCTGAGCGAACCACCGCACCGTGGTCGATTCGCGGCCGGCCAGCGCGTCCGCGGCCGCCGCCTCGAGCGCAGCAGCCAGCTCGCTCGCGCTCCGGTACCGATCATCGGCACGCCGCGCCATCGCCCGCTCACACACCACGATCAGCGCCCGTGGCGCGCGGGGCGCGATCCGTCGGATCGGCTCGGGCGCAGCGACGACCGCCCGCGCGAGGCTCGCGTCGACGCTGGCCGCCTGGTAAGGCGCCCGCCCGGCGAGCAGGTGATAGAGGACCGCGCCGAGCGCGAACACGTCGGAGCGCTCGTCGACGTCGTCAGTCCGACCCGCAGCCTGCTCGGGCGCCATGTAGGCCGGCGTGCCCATCACGGCGCCGTGGCTCGTGCCGGTCGTGGTCGGCGACGGTGATGGCATGGACGAACCCGCAGGAGTCCTCGCGGCCGCCATGGTATCGGTGCCCGGTAGCCCCCGGATCTTGGCGATGCCCCAGTCGACCACCACGGTCTCGCCGTGAGGACCGACCAGCACGTTCTGCGGCTTGATGTCGCGATGGATGACACCTTCGTCGTGGGCGAAGGCGATGGCGTGGGCCGCGCGGGTCAGCACCGGCAGGAGGCCGAGCCGTCCGGCCAGGTCGGGCGCGTCGACGAGCGTGCGTCCGGGGACGCGGCGCATGGCATAGAAGGGCGCGCCGTGATCGCCGACCCCGCGCTCGTACACCGTCGGGATCGCCGGGTGCTCGAGGTTGCCCGTGATCAGCGACTCGAGCGCGAAGCGCCGCTCGGTCTCGGCGTCCGCGTCGGGGTGGAGGACCTTCACGGCGACGTGCCGGCCGAACTGGAGATCGCGGGCCTCGACGACGCGGCCCATGGCGCCGCGCCCCAGCTCGCCCAGCACCTGGTAGCGGCGATTCCCCGACGGCAAGGGCTCGCTCGCCGGTGGGCCTTCGAGCTCCGCGCTGGCCCGTCGTACCAGCGGCGATGCCATCGACAGCGTTGCGGCGATCGTCTCCCCGAGCGACTCCGACGACATGACGCCACGGTAACACGCGCGCCCGAGGCACCCGGCGCGGCCGCGGGAATGCGGGGCAGGCGCTCGCG
>JAYVSF010000124.1:0-2425 GCA_043775605.1 Myxococcales bacterium | reverse complement strand
GCCTCGAGCGCCTCGGCCCGCAGCACGGGCTGGCGGTCGGCCACACCGGCCACCGCCGCCGCCAGCGCGTCCTCCGTGACCACGAGGCGGCAGTCGGCGTCGTTCACCACGAAGGCGACCTCGGCCGCGGTGAAGCGCACGTTCATGGGCACGGCGATCGCGCCCAGCTTGGCCACGGCGATGCACAGTTCGCAGAACTCGACCCGGTTGCCGAGGAGCAGGCCGAGGCGGTCCCCCCGACCGAGCCCGAGCGCCGCCAGGCCTGCGGCCAGCGCGTCGGTGCGCTCGTCGAGCTGGCGCCAGGTGAGCGAGCGGTCCCCGAAGCGCAGCGCCACATCATCGGGTCGGCAACGCCGCCAGTAGCGCCCGATGTCGGCCAAGTTCATGCGGATCCCCCCAGGTTCAGCAGCGACCGGGCGACCTTAGATCCGCCCCGAGCGCGAGCCCCACGCCGGGTGACACTCGCCTCGGTCCCCACGGTCACGCCAGACTGGACGCTCATGTCCCAGCCCCTCACGTCGCTCTCGCCCGGCATGGCCGTGCCCTACGGCGGAACGAAGGTCGCCCAAGTGCCCGACGCGCTGGCCGCAGCGTTCCGGTCCGGTGACGCCCTGGTGGTGGTGCAGACCTCGGGCGACCTGCTGCACGTGCCGGCGGCCGAGGCCGCCATGGTGGACCGGGCCGTCACCGCGGCCAGCGCCGCGTTCGGCGAGCTCGGCCGATGCGGCGACGCCGCCATCGACGCCTTCTTCGAGGGCTTCGCCCGCCGTCTGGCCGACGACGCCACGTTCGCGCCGGTGGCCGAAGCCAACGCCGCCGACGTGGCCGACGCCGCCCGCCGCGGGCGCTCCACCACCCGGTTGATCCTGTCGGCCGACATGCGCGTCGCCATGGTGGACGGGCTGCGGGCCTGGCGCGACAGCGTCACGCGCCGCGACGCCGTGCTCGAAGCGATCGAACACCGGGGCTGGCGGGTGGAGCAGCGCCGGGCCCCGCTCGGCGTGGTCGGCTTCGTGTTCGAGGGGCGGCCCAACGTGTTCGCCGACGCCACCGGGGTGCTGCGCAGCGGCAACACCGTGGTGTTCCGCATCGGCCGCGACGCGCTGGGCACAGCGCGGGCCATCGTGGCCTGCGCGTTGGCGCCGGCGTTGGCCGACGCCGGGCTGCCCGCCGGCGCGGTGCAGCTGCTCGACTCGCCCTCGCGCGCCACCGGATGGGCGCTGTTCTCCCACGCCGGGCTCGGCCTGGCCGTGGCCCGCGGCTCGGGCGAGGCGGTGGCCCAGCTCGGTGCGGTGGCCCGCCAGGCCGGCATCCCGGCCAGCCTGCACGGCACCGGCGGGGCCTGGCTGGTCACCGGCGCCACCGCCGAACCGGACACGTTCACGCGCGCCGTGCGCCACTCGCTCGACCGCAAGGTCTGCAACACGCTCAACGTGTGCTGCGTGCGGCGCGAGCACGCGGCCACGTTCGTGCCACTGGTCCTGCAGGCGCTGGTCGACGCGGCGTCCGCACGCGGCACCGAGGCCCGCCTGCACGTGGCCGCCGGCAGTGAGGCGTTCGTGCCCCCCGACTGGTTCACCACCACCGTCGGCGTGCAACGGGCCGACGGCGTCGTGAACGAACCCCGCGCCGACATCATCGCCGTGGACGAGCTGGGCACCGAGTGGGAGTGGGAGGCCAGCCCCGAACTGAGCCTGGTCGTGGTCGATTCGGTCGACCACGCCGTCGAGCTGTGCAACACGCTCGGCCCCCGACTCGTGGCCAGCCTGATCGCCGCCGACCCGGCCGAGCACGATGCCTTCTACGCCGCGGTCGACGTGCCCTTCGTGGGCAACGGGTTCACCCGCTGGGTCGACGGCCAGTTCGCGCTGGGCCGGCCCGAGCTCGGTCTCAGCAACTGGCAGCACGGGCGGTTGTTCGCCCGCAGCGCCGTGCTGTCGGGCGACAGCGTGTTCACGGTGCGCACCCGCGCGGTGCAGACCGACTTCGACCTCCACCGCTAGCCAGGAGCACCATGCGCCTCGTGATCGACACCGATACCGCTTCCGACGACGCCGTCGCGCTCATGTTGGCGTTGGCCGAGCCGGGCGTGACCGTCGACGCCATCACCGTGGTGGCGGGCAACGTGCCGTTGCCGCAGGCCGTCATCAACGCGCTCGTCACCTGCGACGTGATGGGGCAGACCGACGTTCCCGTGCACATGGGTCGCCCGGGCCCGATCATGCGGCCGCTCGACACGGCGCAGGACGTGCACGGCTCGAACGGCATGGGCGACATCGACCTGCCGACGCCGAGCCGAGGGGCCCACGCCGAGCATGCCGTGAACGCGCTGGTGCGGCTGGCCAACGACGCGCCGGGCACCCGCACGCTGGTGACGCTCGGGCCGCTGTCCAACATCGCCACCGCGCTGCTGCTCGACCCCGAC
>JAYVSF010000123.1:0-3509 GCA_043775605.1 Myxococcales bacterium | reverse complement strand
CCCTCGGGCGGCGGCCGGGGCGCGCCGACGGGCGCGGCCCAGTCGATGAGGTTGGCGATCAGGTTCGGGAAGGCGGCGCGCAGCCCGAGGTCAGTGGCGCCGACCGCGAAGCCGGTGACGATGAGCTCGCGGTCGTCCCAGCGGCCGATCGCGGCCAGCGGACCCGACGCGCTGTCGATGATCGCGCGACCACCGGTCACGACGTGCGCGCTGGTCAGGAACAGGTCGCGGAGATCGACGTAGCGGAACCAGGGCGCGTCGAAGTCCCAGCGGACCACGCCCCGCTCGGGGGCGTCGGCGCCGAGCGCGAGCGGCGCGCCGCGCGGCGCCAGGCCGAAGCCGACCACGTGGCCGCTGGCCGGCACCGCCCCCTTCGGATCGTCCTCGAGCAGCACCAGATCGAACGATCCCGCCGGCAGCGCGCCGGGCGCGGCGATGGTGAGGCGGGCCCGGGGATGAACCTGCAACGCGCTCGCGAGCAGGCTGGCCGGGCGGGTGGTGACCAGCAGCACCGACACCGGGCCGGCGTCGGGCAGCGCGACGCTGGCCTGATCGTCGGCGGCCAGGGCGTCGTCGACGGTCGAGCCGGGGCCGGCGGCGCCGGTCAGGGTCGCGCGCAGCCGCTGGCCGCCGTCGATGATCATGCGCAGCGATTGCTCGGCGGTGCCGCCGGCCGGGACCTCGAGCGGGATCACATCGAGGATGCGATCATCGGCGGCGAGCGTGACCTGCACGGTGCGCGCGGTGGTCGCCGACGAGCTGACCGCGAGGTGGACGTCGTGGACGCCGAGGCCATCGACCAGGCGGGCCGACAGCGCGCTGATGCCGAGGTTGTCGGCGGCGCGGCCGATCAGCCGCTGACCGCGCGGGCAGGGGCCCGGCGCGACGGACAGGCCGGCGCCGTCGGACAGGATCAGCACGCGGGTGTGGGCCGGGTCGCGGCACAGGCCGTCGGCCAGGCGCAGTGCCAGTTCGTCGCCGTCGTTGTCGCCGGCGGCGCCGGTCCGGGCCAGGTCGCCCGCTCGCAGCACGGCGTCGGCGTGGCGGGTGGTCGGCGGGATCTCGACGCCGGCGGTCGCGCCGGTCGTGATCAGCGCGAGCTGATCGTCAGGACCGAGGTCGTCCGCGATCGCGGTCAGCTCGGCCGCCGCGCGCTCGAGCCGGGTGCCGCCGCCGCGATCGCGCGCGCCCATGCTGGCGGAGGTGTCGAGGACGACGATGACCCGCTGCCGGCCGCGCCCGCCGACGGTGGGGCGGACCAGCGCGACCACCGCGAACAGGAGGCCAGCGAGCACCAGCGCCAGCGATAGGCGATGGCGGAGCTTGGCCCGCGCCCGTTGCGCCGCTGGCTGGCGATCGCGCAGCACGCGCAGGAGGATGGTGCTCGCCACCGGCCGGCGCTGGTTGTGCAGCCGGAACAGGTAGGCCGCCACCACCGGCGCGGCGAGCGCGAGCAGCGCCAGCGCCCACGGCTGGGCCAGGCTCACCGGCCACCTCCGCGAGCGGCCTGCACCACCTGGTGCCGGCGCAGCTCGTCGCCGACCAGGGCCCGGGCCGGCACGGTCGTGAACGCCGGCGCGTAGAGGATGCCGAGCTCGCGGCAGCTGGCCTCGACCTCGGCCTGCCAGCGCGCCAGCTCGGCGGCGTAGGTCCGGGCGGCGGCGCGGCCGCCCATCACCGGCAGCTCCTCGCCGGTCTCGGCGTCGATCACGACCGCACCGTCGGACAGATCGGGCGCGAGCTCGCCGTCGCCGAGGACGTGCAGCAACACCGGCCGGGCCGCGATCCGGGCCAGGCGGCGGAGGATGGTCACGCGCTCGTCGGGCTCGACCAGCAGATCGGAGAGCACGACCGCCTGATCGACCCGGCCGCGCTCGGCCTCGGCCGCCAGGGTCGCGGCCAGCTCAGCGACGCCGTCGGGCTCGCACCGCTCGAGGGCCGCGACGATCGCCGGCAACGCGCCGGTGTGTTCGCCCTTGGCCGATGCCGACGCGGTGCCGCGCCGGCCGGCGACCACGACCCGCACTCGATCGCGCGCGCGCAGGGCCAGGAACGCGAGGCAGGCCGCCAGCTCACCGGCGTGGTCGACCTTGCGCGGCGCGCCGAAGCCCATCGACGCGCTGGCGTCGACGACGATCAAGAGCGACAGATCGCGATCCTCGTGGAACAGGCGGACCAGCACCGCCTCGAGCCGCGCGAACACGTTCCAGTCGACCAGGCGGAGATCGTCGCCCGGCGTGTACGGCCGGAAGTCGGCGAGCTCGACCCCGCGGCCGCGCGCTCGCGACCGACGATCGCCGGGGCGTCCGCCGCGGGTCGGCAGCGGCGCGGCCAGGCGCAGGGCGTCGAGGCCGATGAAGATGGAGCGATCGATGCGCATGACCCGATCAGCTCAGCGCGGTCAGCGCGTCGGCGACCAGGGCGTCGGTGGTGATGCCGTCGAGCGTGGCGTCGAAGCCGAGGATCATGCGGTGGCGCAGCACCGGCGCGGCGACCGCGGCCAGATCGTCGACGCCGACCCAGGCGCGGCCGGCGAGCAACGCGCTGGCGCGCCCGGCCAGCAGCAGCGCCTGCATCGCGCGCGGGCTGGCGCCGAACTTGACGTAGCGCTTGATCCGCGCTGGCGAGGCGGCCTGATCGCTGTGGGTCGCCATGGTCAGGCGCGCGGCGGCGTCGGCGACGTGGGGCGCGACCACGATCTGCCGGACCAGGCGCTGGACCGACAGCAAGGTCGCGCGGTCGAGCACCTTCCGGGCCTGGGGCTGCTGCTCGCCGGTGGTGCTGAGGCCGATCTCGCGCAGCACCGCGAAGCTCGGGAACCCGACGGTGACCTTGAGCAGGAAGCGATCGAGCTGGGCCTCGGGCAACGGATAGGTGCCCTCCATCTCGATCGGGTTCTGGGTGGCGATCACACAGAACGGCTCGGCCAACACGCGGCGCACGCCGGCGACGGTCACCGCGTGCTCCTGCATGGCCTCGAGCAGCGCCGACTGGGTCTTGGGTGTGGCCCGGTTGATCTCGTCGGCGAGGACCAGGTTGGCGAACAGCGGCCCGGCGCGGAACTCGAGGTTCGAGCGGCCCTCGGCGTCGCGGGTCAGCACCTGGGTGCCGGTGATGTCGGCCGGCATGAGATCGGGCGTGAACTGGATGCGCGAGGCGTGGATGTCGACGGCGTCGGCCAGGGCCCTGACCAGCAGGGTCTTGCCGAGGCCGGGCTGGCCCTCGATCAGGATGTTGCCACCAGCCAGCAGGCCGATCAGCACCTCGCGGCACAGGCGCTCCTGACCGAGGACGATCGTGCCGAGTTCGGCCATCACGGTCGCCATCGCGGCGCCGGCGGCGGCGAGGCCGGCCTCGGCGGGCGGGGTGGCCGGCGACACGGCGGTGGGCAGGGCGGAAGCGGACGGAGCGGTCATGGTTCCTCGCGGGTGCGGAGCGCGGCGAAGTAGCGCTGGATGTAGTCGCGGCGGGTGAGCGGGATGTCGTCCTTGCGGATCGCGGCCTCGGCG
>JAYVSF010000122.1:0-5909 GCA_043775605.1 Myxococcales bacterium | reverse complement strand
ACGTCGCGCTCGTCGCCCATGACCCCGCCCGGGTAGTACTTGATCGTGACCCGGTTGCTGGTCTTGAGGCCGATCTCGGCGGCGCCCTTGCCGAGGATCTTCATCCACGAGCTGCCGTCGGGCGCGAGGGTGGCGAGGCGGATCTCGACGTCGGCGTGCGCGGCCGGGGCGGTGGCCCCGAGCGCGCCGACCGTGCCGAGCGCGATCAACGCCGTGAGCGCCCGGGGGGCGAAGCTGGACATGTTCATCAGAAGAGCTCCTTTTCGATCGACAGGTAACGACGAGCGCGCCGCTGGGCGATCTCGTTGGCCAGGCGCTGCTGCGGCCAGATCGCCGGATCGGTCTGCAAGACCTTGAGCAGCTCGTCGTGGAACAGCTTGCGGTTCTGGGTCATGACGCCGACCCTGCGGGCGTACTGGACCCGGGCCAGCAGGAACCTGTCGCTGGTGAGCTCGAGCGCCTTCTGGAAGTGGGCGGCGGCCTTGTCGGCGTCGCCGCCGAGCTGGGCCGAGGCCGCGGAGTAGGTCATGCCGAGCGCGATGTGGGGCAGGGCGGCCAGGGCCTTGTCGGCGACCGGGTGCTTCTCGTCGAGCTCGACCACCCGCTCGAGCATGAGCTTGGCGGTCGACAGCTGCGCCACCATCTCGATGTTGTCCTTGTTCTGGTTGATCGCCGAGGCCAGGCCGACCGCGGCCCACATCAGCGGGGTCCGCTTGCCGGCGCCGGTGTCGGCGATCAGCTTCTTCACTGTGTCGGCGTCGGCGAAGATCTCCTTCTGCCAGCGCGAGCCCAGCGACTTGAGCGCGTAGTTCATGCAGCGCAGGAACATCTTGGTCGCGCGGGTCGAGTGGTACTGGGCGGCCTCGAAGTCCTTGCGGATGACCGCCTGCTCCCACTCGTCCTCGACGAAGCCGACCCCGTACTGGCAGTAGCCCTCGGTCAGGATGCCGATCAGGAGCGAGTTGCCGGGGTCGACCACCCAGAAGCCCTCGACGGTCTTGATGGTGCCGGGGATGGCCCGGGCCGCCAGCTCGTAGTCCGACTCCATCTTCAGCGAGGGCTGCGCCCGCGCCAGCACCTTGGCCGTGGTCCTGACCGTGAACTGACCGAGGTCGCACGCGCCGAGGGTGACCGTGGTCAGCCCGAGCGCGAGCCCGAGACGTCCGAGCATGGAGGTGAGGCGCATTCGAGTGAGGTCCTTGAACGAGACGAGGTTCGAGTGGCGGACATTCATCCCGACCGCAGCGGCCGAGCGAAGCCCCAGCGGGGAGGCTAAGTGAGCGAAAGCGGGGAGTCAATCGACGGTCGCTGGTACACTCCGCCAGATGCAGGCCCGAGCCCGCCGGCTGGCAGTGGTGGCGGTGGTGCCGATGCTGGCCGCCGCGGTCCTGGCCGGGTGTGAGCTGACCGGGCTGGCCGGCCGCGATCCGGTGCCCGAGCGGGCCGCGACCCTGGTGATCGCGCGGCCTTCCGACTCGGTGTCGCTCGATCCGGCCCGGACCACGGACACCGATTCGGCCGAGGTCGACGCGCTGCTCTACGACACGCTCGTACGTCACCACGCCGAGACCGGCGAGCTGACGCCGTGGCTGGCGCGGTCGTGGTCGGTCGACGATCTCGGCACCACCTGGACGTTCGCGCTCCGGCCCGGTGTCCGCTTTTCGGACGGCACCCCGCTCGACGCCGCCGCGGTGGTCTGGAACCTGGCGCGCCAGGTCGATCCCACCCACCCCTATCACCGCGGCCACTTCGTGGCCTGGGACAGCGGCGTGGTGCGCATCGAGCAGCTCGAGGCAGTCGACGACCTGACCGTGCGGCTGCGCCTGGCCGCGCCCTACGCCCCGTTCCTGGCCAGCCTGAGCCGACCGCAGCTGGCGATCGTGTCGCCGACCGCGGCCGCCACCGCCGGCGACGATTTCGGCCATCACCCGGTCGGCAGCGGGCCGTACGTGCTCGAGCGCTGGGTCCCCGGCGAGCGGATCACGCTGGCCAGGAACCCCGGCTACTGGGGGCCGCGGCCCGGCTTCGCCCGGCTGGTGTTCCAGGTCGAACCCGATCCGCGCCAGCGGCTGGTCGATCTCGAGAGCGGCGCGGTCGACCTCAGCCGCGGGGTCCGGCCCGACGAGCTCGGCTACGTCGCGCTCCACCCCGGCCTGGTCCTGCGCCGCCCGCCCAGCAACAACGTGGTGTACCTGGCGTTCCACTGCGGCCGGAAGCCGTTCGACGATCGCGAGGTGCGGGCCGCGATCGCGCTGGCGATCGACAAGGTCGCGATCGTGCGCGCCGCCTACCAGGACCTGGCGATCCCGGCCTCGAGCGCGGTGCCGCCGACCCAGTGGGGCCACTATCACGATCCGGTCGCGGTCGGACCCGACCTGGCGACCGCGCGCGCCCTGCTCGCCGCCCGGGCCACCGCCGGCGCGATCGATCTCGGCCGCACCTATACGCTGTACGTGCCGTCGACGCCCCGGGCCTACCTGCCCGATCCCGAGCTCCTGGCCCGGGCGCTGCGCACCAACCTCGAGGCGGTCGGGCTCACGATCGACGTCGTGATGCAGCCGATCGAGCGCCACCGCGCCGACACCGGCGCCGGCGTGCACGACCTGGCGGTGTTCGGCTGGTCGGGCGACATCGACGATCCCGACGACTACCTGTCGCTGCTGTCGTCGGCGGCCATCGGCCCGGGCTGGAGCCGCAACATCGCGTTCTACCGCGAGCCGGTGGTCGACGACCTGCTCGATCGGGCCCGGCGCGAGGGCCGGCGGCCGCAGCGCGAGGCCCTGTACGTCGAGCTGCAGCAGCGGCTGGCGCACGATCTGCCGTGGGTGCCGCTGGCCCACGCCCAGAGCGCGATCGCGGCGCGCGACGAGCTGTCGGGGATCTTCCTCGGCCGGGGCGCGGTGATCGACTACGCCAGCATCCGCCGGACCGCGCCGTGACCGTCGTCCGGGTGATCGCCCAGCTGGTCACCTGGCCGGTGCGCCGGGTGAAGCGGGCCCGGCTGCGGGTCAAGCTGGCGCTGACCCTGTCGGTGGCGGCGCTGGTGCCGATGCTGCTGGTCGCGGTGCTGGCCTCGGGCGTGGTGTTCGGCAACCTCGAGGGCAGCCTGCGCCAGGACACCCGCCGCCAGCTCGACGTTGGCCTCAACCTGACCCTGCGCTCGATCGAACGGATCGGCCACGAGGCGATGCGGCTGGCCGGTCAGCGCGAGCTGCCGGCGGCGATCGTCGCCGGGCCCGAGGCCACCGCCGACGTCCTGGCCCGGATCGGGCCCTACCTGCCGGCGGCGCTGGTCCAGATCGCCGACGAGCACGGCCACATCGTGGTCGCCAGCGCGATCGGCGGCGACGACGCGCGCTTCGCCGGCCTCGGCCGGGTCGAGGGTGATCCGGCGCTGATCGCCGCGGTCGACGGGCCGCCGCGGGTCACGCTCGAGCGGACCGCGTCCGGCGTGGTGGTGCGGGCCAGCGCGCCGGTGGTCGGGGCCGGGCTCGAGGCCCGCGCGGTGGTGGTGCTGACCACGCCGCTCGACGGCGGCTTCGCCGATGGGCTGCGGGCCGCGCTCGGTGGCGACGTCCTGATCGGCGAGCTCGACCAGCCCCTGATCTCGACGGTGCGTGATCGCGACGCGGTGCGGTCGCCGGCGGTGATCCTGGCGCCGGCGGTGGCGGCGGCGATCCGCGATCGTCGGCGGCCGATCACCACCGTCGACATCGGCGGGCGCGAGTTCACCGCGGCCCTGACCGCGCTCGGCGACGGCCGGGCGGTGGCGACCTTCGGGGTCGCGCTCGAGCGGGCGCCGCTGGTCCGGGCCCGGCGGGTCGCGACCCGGTCGCTGGTGCTGTCGGGCGCGCTGGCGCTGGTGTTCGCGCTGGCGCTGGCCGCGTTCCTGGCCCGGCGGGTCGGCCGGCCGATCGCGAAGCTCCACCGCGGCGCGGTCGCGGTCAGCAAGGGAGAGCTCGACCACCGGATCGAGGTCGCCGGCGGCGACGAGATCGGCGACCTGGCCGCGGCCTTCGAACGGATGACCGGCGCGCTCAAGGACAACCAGCGCCGGCTGGCCGACCGCATGCGCGAGATGGTCGCGCTGCACGACGGCAGCCGGGCGATGTCGTCGGTGATCGATCCCGACGAGGTCGCGGTCCGGGTGGTCGAATCGGTGGCCCGCACGTTCGATGTCCGCGGCTGCGCGCTGTTCCTGGTCGGGGCCGGCGGGCGGCCCGAGAAGCTCACCCTGGCCGCGGCCCGGACCCGGCCCAAGGCGTTCGACAGCGGGCCCGGCACCGTCGAGGACAACGCCGCGCTCGGCGCCGGGGTGATGCCGCTGGCCGCCGAGGTCGCCCGGGTTCGGACCAGCGTGCGGGTCGGCGCCGACGACGGCGATGGTCGCCTGGTCGCGGCCCTGCGCCAGGGCGGCATCGACGGCAGCGCGCTGGCGACGCCGCTCGAGCAGCAAGGCGCCCTGGTCGGCGTGCTGGTGGTGACCCGTAGCCCTGGCCTGCCGGGGTTCGGCACCGCCGACTCGAGCCTGCTCGCCACGTTCGCTAACCAAGCGGCGGCGGCGGTCGCCAACGCCCGCCTCTACGATCAGGTCCGCGACGCCCGCGAGGAGCTCGAGCGCAAGGTCCGGCTGCGCACCGCCGAGCTGACCACGATGAACATCGAGCTGGGCCGGGCCCTGGCCGATCTGCGCAACACGCAGGCCCAGCTGGTGCTGTCCGAGCGCATGGCCAGCCTCGGCCTGCTGGTCGCCGGCGTCGCCCACGAGATCAACTCGCCGTCGGCGGCGATCCGCGGGGCCGCCGACGCGATGACCGCGATGGTGACCGCGCTGACCGAACCGACCCACGAGCTGGCGGCCGCGGTCGGCGATCGCGCGGCCCGGGCAGAGCTCTTGACCCGGCTCGAGCGCGCCGGTCAGGCCCTGGCGGCGCGGCCGCTGCCGGTCGGCACCTCGGTGCGCCGGACCAGCCGCGAGCTGCGCGTGCAGCTGACCGCGGTGGCCGGCCCGATTGCGCCCGAGCTGGCCGCCCGCCTGGCCGAGGCCGGCGCCGGCGAGGTCCTGGTCCGCGAGCTGATCGAGCAGCGCACGCCCGAGGCCGCGATCGCGATCCTGCGGACCCTGTGCGGCCTGGCCAACCTCCACCGCAACGCGCTGGTCATCGGCCACGCCATCGCCCGCATCCAGCGCATCGTCGGCGCGCTCAAGACGTACTCGCACCTCGACGAGGAGCCGACCCGGACCGCGGTCGACCTCCACGAGGGCCTCGAGACCACCCTCGCGCTCTTCGACTACGCGCTGCGTGATATAACGCTGGTCCGACGGTTCGGCTCGCTGCCACCGGTCAAGATCTTCGTCGACGAGCTCAACCAGGTGTGGACCAACCTCATCCACAACGCCGTCCAGGCGCTGGGCGGCAAGGGCACGATCGAGATCGAGACCGCGCTCGGGAGCCGGTCGGTCGAGCAGGCGGTCGCGGCCGGCGCACCGGCGGGGCCGGCCGACGCGGCGGGCGTCGTAGTCCGCTTCCTCGACGACGGGCCCGGCATCGAGCCGGCGATCATGCCGCGCATCTTCGAGCCGTTCTTCACCACCAAGCCCAAGGGTGAGGGCACCGGCCTCGGCCTGGGCATCGTGTCGCAGATCGTGAGCAAGCACGGCGGCCAGGTCGGCTGCACATCGGCGCCCGGCTGCACCGTGTTCGAGGTCTGGCTGCCGCTCGACGTCGTCGACGCGCCGGGAGGCGCGCCGTCGTGACCGCGCGCGAGACCATCCTGTGCGTCGATGACGAGGAGGGCGTGCTGCACGCGCTGCGCCAGCAGCTGACCGCGCGGTTCGGCCACGAGTGCGACATCGCCACCGCGACGTCGGCGCTCGAGGCGCTCGCGCTGTTCGACGAGCTCGAGCG
>JAYVSF010000121.1:0-3073 GCA_043775605.1 Myxococcales bacterium | reverse complement strand
GCCGACGCCGGCGCCGACGGCATCGACCGCCACCAGCATGCCACCGGTGAGGTTGCCGTCGACGTCGCAGGCGCGCACCAGCAGCAGCTTGCACCCGTCGAGGGTGGGCTCCTTCCGGCTGGCGACAAGCGTCCCGATGACCTTGCCGAGGACCATCGGCTACTTCTGCGGCGCGCCGCTTCGGCCGAGCGGCAGGACCGCGTCGACGTTGGCGTGCGGCCGCGGGATGACGTGGACCGAGACGACCTCGCCGACGCGCTCGGCGGCGCGCTGGCCAGCCTCGGTCGCCGCCTTGACCGCCGCGACGTCGCCGCGCACGATCGCGGTGACGTAGCCGCCGCCGGTCTTCTCGAACCCGACCAGTTCGACCTTGGCCGCCTTGACCATGGCGTCGGCGGCCTCGACCATGCCGACGAAGCCCTTCACTTCGATCATTCCGAGAGCATCAGCCATCGTTCGTTGCTCCGCGTGGGATGGACCGCGGCCCGACGGCCGCCTTGCGTCAGAAAGGTAACCGACCAGCGATCGCTAGCGATCGACGAACTTCTCCGGCTCCTTGCCGGTCACGCCGTTGAGCGCGCCGATCGCGGCCGCTGCGGCGGCGTCGATCTCGGCCTCACTGCCCGACATGTAGAGCCGGCCGAAGGCGCCGTACGGGGTGATGTTGACCAGGGAGACCTGCGCGGCCTTCTCGGCCTCGTTGGCCGCCAGCACCGCATAGCCGGCCGGCTCGCACTCGAGGATGAACAGCGACTGGCCGGGGAGAATCATCATGCCCTGCGAGGTGCGATTGATGATCTGGGTCTGGTAGGCCTCGACCCCGCGGATGATCTGGTTGGTGAGGACCTTGGGCTTGAGCCGGTCGCCCTCGGTCAGGCCGAGGTGCTCGAGGATCGTGGCGCCGGCCTGCAGGACCTCGCCCTGATCGTGGTCGTGGATCTCGAGCAGGCCGTAGGCGCGCTCGACCACCTGCACGGCGGGCTGAACGCGGGTCGCCTTGAGGGCGGCGTCGGTGACCTGGTTGATGGCGATGCCGGGGGCGATCTCGACCCACAGCGAAGCCTGACCAGGGACAGGGAGGAAGCCGCGCGCGGTCTTGGCGATGAAGGTCGCCACCTGCGGTTGCAGCGCGTCGAGAAAGCAGTAGGTGCGCAGCGCGGTTGCCATCGCGACAGGGAACCTACCACGCGGTCCGCGCCGGTTACCACGGAGCGGGACCGGGAACCGACCAGGCCGGCGCCGGCTCGCTTCGCGCCGGTCGGCGGTTGACGGCCCGGCGGACCGCTTGCATGGTGTCGGCGATCATGCGCACCGTGCCGAGGTTCGTCGCCGTGGTGGTTTCGGGGCTGGTGGCGAGCGTGAGCCTGGGCAGGCCGGCCCACGCCGATCCGGTGACGACGATCTGGCACCTGGCGCCCGCGAATGACACCACGGTCACGGCCCCGCCGTCGGTCCCGCCGGCCGCACCGGCCGAGCCCTTGCTCGGCGACGTCGCCGGGCCCGCGCGCGAGGTCACCCTGGCCGACCTGCTGGCCCAGGCGGTGGCGTACTCGCCGGCCCTGGCCCAGGCCCGGCTCAACCGCGAGCTGGCCGCCGATGCGATCGCGCGGGCCCAGACCTGGAAGGACTGGACCGTCGCCGCCGACGCCAACGTTGGGCGGCAGCGTGGTGAGAACGCGGTCGGGTTGTCGGGCGACCTCGGGCGCCGGCTGGCCACCGGCGGCACCGTCGGGCTCCACGCCGAGGCCGGTTGGCAGACCACGACCACGGCGCTCGGCGACGCCAGCCTGTACGCCGAGTCGGTCACCGCGAGCCTGGTGCAGCCGCTCATGCGCGGCAAGGGTGAGGCCTTGATCCTCGCCGCCGAGCGTGGCGCCCGGCGCGAGCAGGACGCCGCGGTGCTGGCCGAGCGGGCTACGGCGATCGCGGCGGTGCGCGACGTCATCCTCGACTACTTCGATCTGGTCGCGGCCGAGAACAACCTGGCGATCCAGCGCTCGAGCCTCGATCTCGCCCGTGAGCGCCTGCGGGTCACCGAGGCTGGCATCGCCGCCGGCGGCGTCGCCGAGTCCGAGACCATCGCGGTCGAGCAGGCGATCGCGACCCGCGAGGACGGCGCGATGTCGGGCGAGCTGGCGGTCATCAACCAGTCGCTGGCGCTGCGCCGGCTGGTCGGGCTGCCGATCGCCCCCGGCGAGATCGCGCTGGCGACCATGATCGATCTGGCGGTCCCGGCCCGGACCTGGGACGCGGCCGGGTTGATCTCCCTTGCCCTGGCCGCCAGCCCCGAGCTGGCCCGGCTGGCGGCGCTCGAGGCCGGGGCGACGATCGACATCGAGGTCTCCGACAACGGCATCCTGCCGTCGCTCGACCTGGCGCTGACCTTCGGCCCGTCGGGTACGGCGAACGATCCCGCCGAGGCCGCGCTCAACATGATCACGTTCGACCAGTTCACCGCGCTCGGCTCGCTGACCTACCGCACCACGCTCGGCGAGCGCGCGGCCCACATCGACTCCCGCTCGGCCCGGACCCGGCGCGAGACGATCCGGGTGACGGCGGCCGACGTGAAGGCGCAGATCGTCCAGAGCATGACCGGCGCGGTGGCCCAGGTCATCGCGGCCGAGCGGCGGTTCGGCATCGCCGCCCGGGCGGTCAAGCTGGCCGAGAAGAACCTGGCGGTCGAGCAGGCCCGGCTCGGCCTGGGCCGGTCGCGCAACGTCGACGTCCTGACCCGCCAGGACGAGCTGCGCGCGGCTCAGTTGCGGGCGTCACAGGCCGTGATCGACTGGCACCGCGCAGAGACCGCGATCGGGGCGCTGACCGGCGAGCTGCTGCCGACCTACGGCATCCAGCTGCGCGATCCCTGACCCGCGCCGCACAAACCTGACATACGGCTGACATTCGCGCTGCGTAGCGTCCCGTCATCACTTCCAGCCCGACCCATCGGGCCACCCAGGAGAGATGACGATGAAGCTCTACGGCACCCCCAGCGGCAGCACCAACACCCTCCGCGTCCTGTTCGCCCTCGCCGAGAAGGGCCAGGAGGCGCAGGTCGTCCCGATCAACCTGATGC
>JAYVSF010000120.1:0-3749 GCA_043775605.1 Myxococcales bacterium | reverse complement strand
CTCGACGACGACACCGCGGCGACCCAGACCCACCTCGGCGGCTCGCGACCGGTGCCGGCCGGCGGGTTGCCGCGCTGGCTGTGGGTCGTGACCGGGCTGTCGCTGGCGGTGTTCGCGATCGGCCTGATCATCTACCTGACCCGCGGCCACGACGCGGCGGGCGCGCCGACCCCGACGGCCGGTCCCCTCGACGCCAGCGTCGCGCTCGCCCCGGTGCCCGACGCCGCCCCGCCCCCGCCTCCACCGCCGCCGACCGCGCCCGCCGGCATGGTGCTGGTCAAGAAGGGCGGCCAGCCCTGGCTGTTCGTCGACGCCCGGCCGGTGACCGCCGCCGACTACGCCGCCGCGTTCCCGAAGACCAAGAAGCCGGCGGCCGCGATCGCCAGCCAGCCGGTGAAGAGCGTGCCGTACCAGTTCGCCCGGGCCTACGCCGACGTCGTCCACAAGCGCCTGCTGACCGGCGACGAGTGGGAGGCCGCGATCCAGACCGCCGGGGTCATCGCCCAGCCCGGCCTGTTCGAATGGGTGGCGCCGGCGGTCGGCAAGGAGGCCCCGGTGCGGGCCCCCGGCAAGCTCGGCACCCGCCCGCTGATCGGCCACAAGGACGTCAGCTTCCGCCTCGGCGCCGACGTGCAGCGCTAGCGACCGGGCGTGCGGCGCCATGTCGTCGGCCCCGCAGCCGAGGTTGGCGCGGGCGCTGGTGTATAGTCACGGGCTCATGTCCGACGTCGATCGGCTCGTGGATCTCATCACTGCCCGGGTGCGCGAACGGCTGGGTGGCGCCGGCGCCAGCCTGCCGGTGGTCAAGCCGCGCGAGCGCGGCGACTGCAACGACGACGCGGCGCCCGGCTCGGACTGCTCGAGCTGCGGCTCATGCGTGGTCCGCCGGCCGTGGTCGGTGCGCGCGATGGAGGGCGCCGGCGCGATGCGGATCGGCGCCCCGGCCGGCATCGGCGCGGTGCCCGCTGACCTAGCCAAGCTCATCGATCACACCTTGCTCAAGGCCGAGGCCACCCGCGACGAGGTGGTCGCGCTGTGCGAGGACGCCCGCAAGCACCGGTTCGCGTCGGTGTGCGTGAACACGACCTGGGTGCCAGTGGCCAAGGCCATGCTGGCTGGCACCGACGTCATGGTCTGCGCGGTGGTCGGCTTCCCGCTCGGCGCGATGACGCCGACCGCGAAGGCCTACGAGGCCCGCGACGCCGTCCGGCAGGGCGCGAGAGAGATCGACATGGTCATCAACATCGGCGCGCTCAAGTCGCGCGACTACGAGACCGTGTTCGAGGACATCTGCCGGGTGGTGAAGGCCGCGGCCCCGGCCGGGGTCAAGGTCATCCTCGAGACCAGCTCGCTGACCCAGCACGAGAAGATCATCGGCTGCACGCTGTCGAAGCTGGCCGGCGCGGCGTTCGTCAAGACCTCGACCGGCTTCGCCAAGGGCGGCGCCACCGTCGAGGATGTCCAGCTCATGCGCGAGATCGTCGGCCCCGAGATCGGGGTCAAGGCGTCGGGCGGGGTTCGCACCGCCGAGGACGTCGTGCGCATGGCCCAGGCCGGCGCCAACCGGATCGGCGCGTCGGCCTCGGTCGCCATCGTCACCGGCAAGACCGAGGCCGCGGGTAAAGACGGCAAGAAGGGCTACTAGCAGGATGTTCGGACCAGATGGCGCGCTCGCGGTGACGCCGTGAGCAGCGAGCGGACTCGCCTCCCGGTCGAGCTGATCCGGGCCAAGCGTGACGGCGGCGCGCTGACCGCGGCCGAGCTGCGCGGCTTCATCGCCGGCGTCACCGACGGCTCGCTCCCCGACTACCAGGTCGCGGCCATGCTGATGGCCATCTACTTCCGCGGCCTCGACGACGCCGAGCTGGCGGCCTGGGCCGACGCGATGGTGCGGTCGGGCGACATCCTCGATCTGTCGGCGATCCCGGCGGCCAAGATCGACAAGCACTCGACCGGCGGCGTCGGCGACAAGATCTCGATCCCGCTGGCGCCCGCGGTCGCGGCCTGCGGGGTCGCGGTGCCGATGGTCTCGGGCCGCGGCCTCGGCCACACCGGCGGCACCCTCGACAAGCTGGAGTCGATCCCCGGGGTCCGGGTCGACCTCGACGGCGACCGCTTCGTCCGTCAGGTCGCCGAGCTCGGCACCTGCCTCATCGGCCAGACCTCGCGGGTGGCGCCGGCCGACAAGCGCCTGTACGCGCTGCGCGACGTCACCGGCACCGTCGAGTCGATCCCGCTGATCGCGTCGTCGATCATGTCGAAGAAGCTGGCCGAGGGCATCGACGGCCTGGTGCTCGACGTCAAGGTCGGCCAGGGCGCGTTCATGAAGGACCTCGACCGCGCGCGCGCGCTGTGCACCGCGATGCGGACGATCGGCCACGCCGCCGGCAAGCGCGTGACCTGCGTCCTGACCGAGATGGACACGCCGATCGGCACCGCGGTCGGCAACGCGCTCGAGATCGCCGAATCGATCGAGATCCTGCGCGGACGCGGGCCGGCCGACACCCGCGAGCTGACGGTGGTGCTGGGCGGCGAGATGCTGGCCCTGGCCGGCGTGGTCACTGATCCGGTGGCCGGTCAGGCCCGGATCGCGGAGGTGCTCGACGACGGCCGCGCGTTGGCCTGCTTCCGCCGGGTGGTCGCGGCCCAGGGCGGCGATCCGGCGGTGTGCGATCGCCCCGAGGACGTGCTGGCCCAGGCCCGGCACCGGCGGGCGGTGGTGGCGCCGACGGCGGGCGTGATCGCGGGGATCGCCGCCGAGGACGTCGGCATGGCCGCGCTGGTGCTCGGCGCCGGCCGCCGGACCAAGGACGACGTGATCGACTTCGCCGCCGGCTTCGAGCTGCGCGGTCGGCTCGGCGATCGGGTCGTGGCCGGCCAGCCGCTGGCGACCATGCACTTCAACCTCGCCGACGACGATCCGCGGGTGGCCGAGGCCGAGGGCCGGCTGCTGGCGGCGATCACGATCGCCGACCACGGCCGGGCGCCGCGCTCCACCCGGGTGCTCGAGATCCTGCGATAGGTGCCATGACCAACGCTCCCGCCCCCGACGATCTCCACGCCCGGCTCACCGCCGCCGCCGACCTGATCCGCGCCCGCCTCGGTGCGCGCGCGCCGCAGGTCGGGCTCATCCTCGGCTCCGGCCTCGGCGGCTTCGCCGACCGGCTCGACGACGCGGTCGCGATCCCGTACGGCGACATCCCCGGCTTTCCGGTGTCGAAGGTCCACGGCCACGCCGGCCGGCTGGTGATCGGCCAGCGCGCCGGCGCGAGCTGCGTCGCGATGCAGGGCCGGGTCCACCTCTACGAGGGCTGGAGCGCGGCCGAGGTCGCGTTCCCGGCGCGGGTGCTGATCGCGCTCGGCGCCAAGGTCCTGCTGGTGACCAACGCCGCCGGCGGCCTCGAGCCGAGCTGGCCGCCGGGCACGCTGATGCTGATCCGCGATCACATCGACCTGCTGCGCGATCACGCGCTGCGCGGCGCCAACGACGACCGGCTCGGCCCGCGCTTCCCGGACATGACCACGGCCTACGCGCCCGAGCTGCGGGCGCTGGTCAGGCGGGTGGCGGCGGCGCAGGGCGTGGCCCTGGCCGAGGGCGTCTATGTCGCGATGCCGGGCCCGACCTACGAGACCCCGGCCGAGGTCCGCAGGCTGCAGATCCTGGGCGCGCACGCCACCGGGATGTCGACAGTGCCCGAGGTCGTGGTCGCGCGGCACATGGGCGCGCGGGTCATCGGCATCTCGTGCAT
>JAYVSF010000119.1:0-14696 GCA_043775605.1 Myxococcales bacterium | reverse complement strand
GTGCGTCAGAGCCCGCCGCCGAACTGGCTGGCGGCGATCTTGCCGATCTGCTGCAGCTGATCCTGGCTCAGCTTGACCCGGGTGACCACGTCCTCGCCGTCGGCCTTGACCGTGACGTCGCTCAGCATCCCGCCGGCCATCCCCTTCATCTGGTCGAGCTTGCTGCCGAGGTCGCCGGCCGTGCTCTTGGCCTCGTCGGCGCTGCTCATCCACATCCGGAACTCGCCGGACAGACCACTGGCGATGTCGATCGAGCCGTAGACCGCCTTGAACTTGACCATGTCGGCCACCTGCTTGAGCGCCGGCGAGTCACCCTTGGCGACGAACCACAGGGCCGCCCCGGTGTGGGTCCTGGCCAGGAGATCGGTGAACGCCTTGGAGCCGGTCAGCCCGTCGCCGTCCTTGGCCGCGGCCGCCGCGACCAGCGCGTCCTTGCCGGCGGTGCTCTCGCCGTCCTTGATGAGCAGCGCGGTCTGGTCGTCGATCCACAGGAAGCGCAGCACCTTGTCGGGCTCGGCGGCGTTGCTCAGCTCGACGTAGTCGCCGTCGACGGTGAGCGTGACCGACTTGCCGGCCGCCTTCTCGGCGGCCTCCTGCTTCTTCAGGCAGTCCATCGACGGCGCGCGCTCGAAGCCGCGCACGAAGATCGTGCCCTGCGCCATCTGCTCGCCCTTGCCGCCGATCACGATGCCGGTGAGCTTCTCCATCGGGTCGAAGCCGCAAGTGTCCTTGAACTTCTTCAGGTCGCCGCCGACCCTGGCCATGATCATCGGCTCGTACTTCTTGTAGAGCGCGCTCGCGCGCAGCTTCGCGAAGTCCATGCCGAGGATGATCTCGGAGTCCTTGGCCATGGCCGCCAGCGCGCGCTGCAGGCCGCCCTTGGCCGGCGCGATCGCCGAGGCGCCGGCGATGCCGGTCGGTCCGCTGGCGCCGCTGCTGGCGCTCTTGCCCTTGTCGCACGCAGCCACGGCCGCCACCAGGGCGAGGGGAACGATCACCGAACGAGCCAGCTTGATCATCGACGTATGTCCTCCGGGCGACCGATGGCAGGTGTTCGACGAGAGGTCCACACCCCGGCAGCCGGCCGGTTGTAACACGCCCCCCCGCCCCCGCAAGCCGCCGTCGCCAGGCACCCCGGCCCCGCAAGCCGCCGTCAGCGCGGGTTAGCGCCGCGAGCTGATCGACGCGCGGGCCAGGGCGTCGCAGCGCTCGTTCTCGGGCACGCCGGCGTGGCCCGGCACCTTCACGAACCGGCAGTCGACGAACGCGCCCAGGCGATCGCGGATCTCGGCGACCAGCTCGACGTTGGCCTTCGCCTTCCAGCCCAGCGACAGCACGCCGATCGCGTAGCTCGAGTCGGTGTAGACCAGCACCGGGTGATCGGTGCGGTCGAGCATGTCGAGCCCGCGCAGGATCGCGGTCAGCTCGGCGATGTTGTTGGTGCCGTGGCCCAGGTACTCCTTGTGCTCGCGGCGCTTGGCGCCCTCGATCACGACCACGCCGAGGCCGGCCGGGCCCGGGTTGCCGGTGCACGCGCCGTCGGTCCAGACGTGGATGGCGTCGGCCGGCAGCTTGTCGTCGAGGCTGAGCGTGCGCGCCCCGAGGCGCGACTTGCTCTTGTCCTTCGCGTGGTGCGCGGGGCTCGCGGCCGGTCGGGCCGCGCCGGATCCGCGGGCGGTCGCGCCCGCATCGGCGGCCGGCGCCGCGCGGGGCTCGGCGGCTGCGCTCTCGCCGACATCGGCCTCGATCGCCGCCCCGGCCACCGGCCCGAGGTTGCGGCGGCCGGCCCGGTAGACCTTGGCGCCCGGCCCGCGCTTGTAGATGACCGAGACCCTACCGGCCTCGTCGCTGACCAGGCGACCGGACGGGTCGACCTCGGCCCAGATCTGGGAGTCGCGCAAGGTGTGACGCATCCACGGCATGGCCGCGCAGCATACCGGCCCGGGCGATGCCGGGGCTACTACGCGCCGCGCTGGATCGCCGCCGCCGCGGTCGCCAGGGTCACGCCGTCGCGATCGCGCACCAGGGTCGCGAGCAGCTCGTCGAGGATCGCCAGCTTCTGATCGACCGGGATGCGGAGATCGGGCTGACGCGCGACCAGCTCGCCGGGGATGCCATCGAGCTCGGCGTCGCAGCCGTCGATGCCGTGCAGCTCGAGGTTGAACAGCGCGTGCCGGGCCGCGCCCGCGACCAGCCGTCGCCGCAGCCAGGGCGGCGTGACCAGCAACGTCGTCCCGATCGCCGGCAGGCGCAGCCACGGCGTCACCGAGATCGGCAGCTCGACCACCGACGCCTGGCCGCGCTTCCACGGCGCGCTCATCGCGGGTCGGTAGGGCGAGGTCGGCGCCGCCAGCGCGCGCGGCTCGGTGAGCACCGCCCCGCTCGGGCGCCCGAGCACGCGCAGCCCGGCCATGACCGCGGCCTTGGCGGCGTAGTAGGCCGGCGCCGGGAAGATCGACGAGTCGTAGACGTAGCCCCGCCGCACCAGCTCGGCCAGCATCACCGGCGACAGGTCGTAGCCGGGCGCGCGGAAGCCGGCGATCGGGCGGCCGGTCAGCGCGCGCAGCCGCTCGTCGGCGCCGCCGATCTCGACCGCGACCTCGGCGGCCGATCGCCGCGCCAGCTCGTACGGATGGCTGTAGGAGTGGTTGCCGAGCTCGTCGCCGGCCGCGAAGCGGGCCGCCAGGGTCGCCCGGGCCGCCGCGCCGGCGCTGGCGCCGACCACGGCGTCGTCGAGATCATGGCCGACGACGAACCAGGTCGCCGGCAGCCGGTGGCGAGCGAGGACCTCCGCGATCCGCGGCAGCCCGCGCCGCAGCACCACGTCGCGCAGCTCGGGCGGTGGCGTGCCGAGCGCGTGGATCCGGTAGTAACAGGGCACCGGATCGAGATCGATCGAGACCGCGAGCTGACGCATCCCGA
This sequence comes from Myxococcales bacterium, assembly GCA_043775605.1. Taxonomy (GTDB): domain Bacteria; phylum Myxococcota_A; class Polyangia; order Haliangiales; family Haliangiaceae; genus UBA2376. Next base: position 11,774 of record JAYVSF010000119.1, on the reverse strand, counting down.
GGTGCGGATCCGGGCCTACGGCTTCCCGCCGAAGCGGATCACCCAGGTCAGCTTCGCCAGCCCCTTCAGCACGCCCGGCACCCGCTTCACCAGGTTGATCGCCGGCGGTCGCTTCTCCTCGAGCCGCACCGGGATCTCGATGATCGACACGTCGGCGCGCCCGGCCCGGATCACCAGCTCCGACGCGAACAGATCGCGATCGATCACGCACTCGTGCACGATCGGCTCGAGCCGGGCCCGCCGGAACGCCTTGAGGCCATGGGTGTCGGTGCCGTGGAAGTCGAGGCTGATGCGCAGCATCTCGTTGATGACCCGGGTCGCGGTCCGGCGCAGCAACGGCCGCTCGTCCTTGGCGCCGCGCATCGCCTTGCTGCCGACCACCAGCTCGCAGCCGCGCGCGCGCAGCAGCGCCAGCGACCGCCGGTAGAAGTCGGTGTCACACAGATCGATCTCGTCGCAGATGACCAGATCGCCGCGCGCCATCAGAATGCCCTGACGCAGCGCCTTGCCGTAGTTGGGCTCGCCCAGCGAGAACGTCCGGACGTCGGGCATCTCGTCGGCCAGGCCGCGCGCGAGGTCGACCGTGCGATCGCGCGAGCCGTTCTCGGCCAGGATGATCTCGAACTGGAGATCGGGGGCGCCGAGGTCGTCGCGGACCGCGGCCAGGCCGCGCCGCAGCTCGGTCACCGCCTCGCGGAGGATGCCCTCCTCGTTGTAGACGGGGATGACGATCGAGACGTCGGGGACCCGCACGGTCATGGTCGACGCCTTGTAGCACGGCCCCGCCGGGTCGGGTCGCCGCCGCGCGCCGGTGTGCCGGGTTCGGGTTCGGGTTCGACGCGGCTGGATCTCTAGTCTTTCCAGAAGGCGACATAGTCGACGAACGACGCGTCGATGACATTGAGGTGCCACTGGTACTGCGTCGGCGACATGCCCGTGTGGAAGACGTTGCCGTTGCCGAGGCCGAGGGCGGCGCTGCCGTCGTAGAGCGTCGTCACCATCCCCGGCAAGAACGGCAGCGCCGGAACGAAGTTCGCCGTGCACACGTTGTTCGGGCAGCTGGCCGGTGTGGCGAACGCCCCGGCCCGCAGGTGCAGGTTGCCATGGACGTAGTCGCCCGGCGTGAACGCGATCCAGTTGAGGTCGGTCGCGCTGTCGGTGTAGATCTGGAAGCCGACGGTCAACACGTTGGTGAGCCGCAGGGTCGTGCCCTGGTTGCCGCCGGTCGTGTCGGCGAAGAGCACCACCACCGGCGGCACCGCGAAGGCCTGCGGAAACGCCACGAACCCGTTGTTGCCGACGCCGAGCGTCCGGTTGGCCTCGACCAGCTTGCCGTCGATCGTGTGGACGCCGGAGATCAGCAAGCAGATCGAGCGCGCGAATCGGTGCATGGCGTCTCCCTCTCGCCGACGGTATCGCGAACCGCGCCGCGGATGGCGCCAGCCTTGCGAGGGCGCCGACCGTCGTGGCACTGTCGCTGGACCAATGCGGGTCGCTCGCCTCGAGCTCAGAAACTGGCGCAACTTCACCGCCGTCATCGTCCCGCTGCAGATGCGCACGTTCCTGGTTGGGCCCAATGCGTCGGGTAAGTCCAACCTGCTCGACGCGCTGCGCTTCCTGAAGGAACTCGCAGAGGATGGAGGAGGTCTCCAGCGCGCTGCGGCCGAACGTCGAGGTGGCCTGAAGTCGATCCGATCGCTGCACGCCCGCGACAAGACCGACATCGAGATCGACGTCGAGGTCCTCGCGGCCGACGGCGCGACGCTCTCGTACAACCTCGTGCTGGCGGAGACCAAGGCGCGCGTGCCGATCGTCCGTCGCGAGCGGTTCAAGCGCACGATCGCGTTGCCCACCGATGAGGTCGACCGCGATGCAACCCGGGAGGACGTCGAGGAACAGACCCAGACCTGGCTCGAACAGCGAAGCAAGAATCGGGTATTTCGGGAGCTGGTCCAGTTCCTGGCATCGATCGAATACAGCCACGTCGTCCCGCAGGTCGTGCGCGAACAGCGTCGGCCTAGCGAGCGGAGTCGGCGCCACGATCCGTACGGCTCCGACCTCATCGAAAACATGGCCACGACCGGGGCCAAGGACCGGAATCGGCGCCTCAAGATCATCAACCACTGTCTGGCAGGAGTCCTTCCGAACCTGGTCTCGGTCGATGTCGCGCGGGACAAGGCCGGCCACCCTCACCTGCTCGGCCGTTACAAGCACTGGCGCAAGCCGACGGCGAAGCAGGGAGAAGATCAGTTCTCCGACGGCACGCTGCGGCTCCTCGGCCTGCTGTGGAGTTTGACGGGGGCGGGCGGGCCCATCCTTCTGGAGGAACCGGAGATCTCGCTCCATGAACATGCGGTGCGGATGTTGCCTGCCGTGCTCCACCGCGCAGCGACTCACTCGGGACGTCAGATCATCGTGAGCACGCACTCGGAGGCCATGCTCAACGATCCCGGAATCGAGCCCCGCGAGATCGTACAACTCGAGGCGACCCACGAGGCGACCAGCGTCCGCCTCGGGTCCGACATCACGATCCTGCGCGAGCTTGCCGCCGCCGGGCAGCCCTTCGGTGCCGAGCTGGTCGGGATGACGAAGCCGCCTGATGTCCAGCTGCTACTGCCACGCATGGGCAAGTGACGTGGAGGTCCGGTTTGCCTGCGAGGGGCGCGATGACGCGGCGGTAGCGGTGAGACTGCTCCGCCACGTCGGACTCGAACCGTCGTCGCGTTCGCCGGGGTCGCTGGGCGGCAAGAGCAAGCTCGACCCCAAGTTGCCGGCCTACCTGCGGGCGGCGGCGCACGAATCCTGGTTCGCGTTGCGCGATCTCGACCATGACTACCCGTGCGCGCCCGCCATGCTCGACGGGCTCGCGCCTGACCGCCCGGCGAGGATGTTGCTCAGGGTCGTGGTCCGCGCCGTGGAATCGTGGCTGCTCGCGGACCGCAAGGGGATCGCCAGCTTTCTCGGTGTGCCTGCCACGAAGGTCCCGCGAGGTCCGGACGCCCTGGCCCGACCCAAGCTCGAGATGGTGAACCTCGCACGACGGTCGACGCGTCGACCGGTGGTGCACGATATGGTGCCGCGCGAGGGTGCGGGCAACCTGGTCGGCCCGGCCTATACCGACCGGCTGATCGAGTTCATCCAGGAAACATGGGACCCCGATCGGGCACGGTCCGCGAGCCCGAGTCTGGACCGATGTCTCATGGCCCTCGTCAGGCTTCGCCAGCTCGGTCCGGCAGGCTGACGGTGGGCAACGAGGACTCGATCTCGGCTACCGCGGGCGGCTCGCGTACACGATCCGCGCGGTCCCGCGTCCGCCGTCGGGCATCACCTGGGTCCACACCGCGTGCACGGCCTTGTGCGCGTCGTCGACGACCAGCGCGGTGTACTCGCCAAGCCAGCGCGGCGAGTGGCGGACCAGCTCGTAGGCGCCCCGGCTGCGTCTTCCCATGAACCGAGGCCGAGCCCGAACCCGAGGCCGAGCCCGAACCCGAGGCCGAGCCCGAACCCGAGGCCGAATCCGAACCCGGAGCCGAGCCCAGGGCGAGGGCGGGGGACCACGAGCCGCGGGTGCCGCCGAGGCTCCGAGGGGGGAACGCAGGGCCCCGAAAACCCGTATTCTCGCTAGCTCATGGCCCATGCCGCGCACGACCGCCCGCCCTCCGCCGCGCTGCGCGACGGCATCGAGGCCTATCGCCGCTACGTCAACCCGCTGGTGACCGCGCGGGCCGAGCTGCTCGGCGAGCCGATCGAGGTCACCAGCACCGCCGACGGCCAGCTCCTCGGCAGCGCCGGGCCGGTCGAGGACTTCCACGGCACCCAGAGCTTCGGTCACCGCAACCCGCAGGTCACCGCGGCGCTGCAGCGCTTCCTCGCCGAGCCCGAGCCCAACTGGTTCCCGTCGCGGGTCAACCCGTGGGCCGGACGGCTGGCCCGCGCGCTGTGTGAGCGCAGCGCCCGCACTCTCGAGGGACCGCGGCCGGCCTACGACAACGTGTTCCTCGCCAACTCCGGCTCGGGCGCGGTCGAGGCCGCGATCAAGCTGGCGCGGGCGGCGACCGGCCGGCCCGGCATCATCGCCATCGACGGCGCGTACCACGGCTGCACGATGGGCAGCTGCGCGCTGATGAAGCCGGGCATGTTCCGCGACCGGTTCGCGCCCCACTTGCCCGGCGTCGTGGCGATCGCCCGCGGCGACGTCGACGCCCTCGCCCGCCTGCTGGCCGGCGGCGACATCGCCGCGGTGGTGATGGAGCCGATCCAGCTCGAGGGCGGCGTCCACGTCGCGTCGCCAGCGTTCATCGCCGCGGCCTGCGAGCTCACCGCCCGCCACGGCACGCTGCTGGTCGCCGACGAGATCCAGACCGGCCTCGGCCGCACCGGCCGCTTCCTGGCCAGCGAGGTCTGGCCGCGTCGGCCCGACGTCGTCGTGCTCGGCAAGCACCTCGGCGGCGGCATGGTCCCGATCTCGGCGATGATGACCCGGGGCGAGCTGTTCCAGCGGGCCTACGGCGAGCACCACGCCGCGGCCGAGGCCCACAACACCACGTTCGGCGGCCACGCCCTGGCCTGCGTCGCCGGCCTGGCCACCCTCGAGCTGCTGACCGACGACGTGATCGCCGGCAACGCCGCCCGCGGCGTGCGCCTGCGGGCCCAGCTCGAGCGCACCCTCGGCAAGCACGCGCTGTTCGAGGAGGTGCGCGGCGCCGGCGTGCTGATCGGCATCGCGCTGCACGCCACCGATCACCCGTGGCTGACGTTCGAGCACTTCGGCGCCGAGGCCCTGGCCGGGCAGCCGACCATCGGCGTGATCGTCTGCCACCGCATGTACAAGCGCGGCTTCTACTGCTTCGCGTGCGGCCACGACTGGCGCATCCTGCGGGTGTTGCCGCGCTTCAACATCGACGACGCGATCCTCGACCGGTTCGTGGCCGCGCTCGACGACGAGCTGACCGTGCTGGGAGGCCTGGTATGAGCGACCCGACCGGACCGACCACGACCGCGCCCGCGCTCGCGCCGCTCGAGTTGCGGGCCGGCATCTACCACTTCGACGGCAAGGTCCGCTGCCCGTTCGCCGGGGTCGGCAGCCGCGGCGCGTTCGCGTCCAACCGCATCGTCGTCGGCGGCGACGCGGTGGTCACCGTCGATCTCGCCCGCAACCACGTCCGGATCAAGGACGACCGCGCCTACGACGCGATGACGGTGCTGGCCGACCTCACGTTCCTCGCCGATGGCGTCACCAGGGACGGCCGGCGGTTGCCGTTCGCGCTCCACCTCAAGGTCGGCAAGCAGGGCCGCGAGGTCTCGCTCGACTTCCACCGCCACCTGCGCACCGGCGACAAGCTCGTCGACGCCGACCTCGAGGTCTACGACGTCGACGTCGACGACGGCGCCACGGTCACCCGCGTGCTCGACCGCGCCAAGGCCATTGCGCTCATCACCCACCCGCCGTTCAAGCACAAGCTGATCAAGGCGCTGATGGCGATGCACGCGAAGCGGCTGCCGCGGCCGGGCGCTGGCGCCGGCTTCACGATGGCCGACCTGACCATGGGCTTCGGCCTGTCGCGCCTGGGCATGATGCTGGTCCGCGCCGAGCTCACGTCGCTGGTGACGCCGGCGACGCTGCGCGGGCTGACCATGCCGCAGCTCCTCGAGCGCGGCGGCTTCGAGGTCAAGATCACCGCGCTGTCCGACCGCTGGCTGCCCGAGGTCATCAAGCGCGACCTGTACCTGTTCGGGCTCGATCACGTGCCGCTGCTGGCGCCGCTGCGCGACCGCGGCCTGACCAAGGACCAGACCTTCGGCTTCCGGGTCGACGGCGCGCGGACCGAGGTCACGCTCGACGGTCAGGTCGCGCCGCTCGAGGGCGCCCGCGACGTCGCCCGCGCCTACCTCGAGTTCCACATGCTCGGCGGCCTGCTCGCCCAGCACGCCGAGCAGTTCGTCGCCGGCCTGACCTGATCGGCGCCCGAACGCCGGATCGGGAGCCGCCGGCCGCGGCTCGCTACGGGGCCAAGATGCCGCGCGCGCGCAGCTGGGCCTGCACCCGCGCGGCCCGGCCCGCGAAGAACTGGTCGACGATGCGATCGCGTTCGGGCCGCCACGCTCCGGCGATCGTCCAGTCGAGGTTGGCGTAGTCGCCCCACCGCGCCGACTCCGCCACCAGCGACAGCTCGACCCGGCTCGCGACCTCGGCGTAGGCGGTGCGCATGGCCTGGTCGGTCAACGCCCCGCCGGCGCCGAAGTGCAGCGCCGCCCGCGCCGCCACCCGCGCGCGAAACTCCGGGAACGCCCGCAGCGCGGTGAATACGCCGTCGGGCGGATCGATGGGCAACCCGGTGCGGGCCAGCCCGGCCGGATCGGTGACGTCGACGCGCGGATCGAGGAACGTGATGTCGCTGTCCCAGGCGAAGAAGCGCCACCGGGCGCCACCGGGCGGCGGCGCGGCGCGCGGCCCGGCGGCGAGCCAGTTCTGGTGGGTGAGCCAGTCCCAGTCGTTGCCGGCGACGTACTGGAGCAGCTGGTAGTCGATCAGGTCGTCGATGTCGATCCAGGCGCTGGCCGTCGCCCAGCTCGCGGTGCTGGCCTTGACCGCGGCCCAGACGTCGAGATCGCCGAGCACCGCGCCGTTGACGTCGGCGTACGCATCCTTGTCGCCGCCGAGGTGCTCGGCCATGAACGACGCGTTCGGGCGCTCCTGCAGGTCGAAGTGCCCGGCGTACGCGCCGTTGATGAACACCTGGACGAAGCGCCCGTCGGTGCTCAGCTGCCCCATCCGCCGCTGGGTCTCCTGCATGAAACGGTTGCGGACGTACTGGCCGTTGCCCCACGGCTGGCCCCGGGCGCCGAGATAGAACACCGAGTCGTGCGAGCCGCTGCGCAGCGTGAGCTCGTCGAAGACGCGGGCCGGCACGTGACCCGGCACGGCGCAGCACCCGTCGAAGATCGGGTAGCGCAGCTTGCTCGGCCCGAACGGCGCCTCGAAGTGCAGGCGGATGTTGTTCTTGGGATAGGCCGCGAGGCTGTGCGACCCGACCAGCCTGGCGCCGGCCGTGATCGAGAACCCGGGCTCCGCGCCGCTGGGATCGTAGAACTCGACCGCGACCGCGACCTTGTCCGTCGCGTTGAGCGCCGTCGGCGCCGACAGGAAGATCGACGGGTACGCCTGCAGCGCCGGCCGCATCAGCGGCCCGTACACGGGGTCCGCGGTGATGCGCGGCCGCATCGGCGGTGCGGCGATCACCTCGTCGAGGAACAGGTACGTGTGCGTGATCTCGTCGGTCGCCACCGCCACGTCCGGATACACCGCGAGCGCCCGGACGGTCGTGGTGTGGGCGATCGCGAGCGGCGCGCTGTAGCGCAGCGCGGCCGTCGCGGCCGGCGGCGTCCCGTCCGTGGTCAGGTAGATCTCGCCGCCACCGCGCGCCGCCAGGGTCAGGGTGAAGGGCGCGTCGTAGTGGCCACGCGGCGAGCTCACCGTCGGTGCGCGGGGCACGAACCGCGGCTCACCGTCGCGGTTGGGCCCGCCCGGGGTCGGCTCCTCGAGCACGAGGGCCGGCCCGGCGAAGGTCTCACCGCGGAGGCCGACCGAGACGTCAGGCCGGCGCGCGTCGACGCCGAGCGCGAGCGCCGCGACCGGCGCGTCCGCGTTCCACAGGGTCACGACGTCGCCGGCGTCGACCGGCGGCCAGGTCGTCGCGCCATCCGGCCCGAGCAGCTCGTCCGCACCGATCGCGACGTACGCCCCGGGCTCGAGCGTGCCCGCCGGCAGCGCCCAGCCTGGGCCACCGCCTGCGTCGAACTGCAGGCGCAGGTCGCCGAGCGGCGCCGCGGCGCCCCCCGCGTTGTAGAGCTCGATCCAGGGCACGAGCCCGCCGCCCGCCGCCACCGGCGTCGACGTGTTGACGAGCAGCAGCTCGTTGACGAGCACCCTGGCGCTCCCGGGCGACAGGTCGTCGCTCACGGACCCGCCACACCCGGCGAGCGCGCCCACGCCCAGCGTCACCAGCCAGCATGTCCACCGCGTGGCGCGCGCGTGCATCGCACCGAGCTTACCGCGACGGCGTACAGTCCGGGGATGCGTCGGGATCCGGGGCTCGACGCCGCGCGCGCGCTGGCCACGCTCGGCGTGGTCGTCGCCCACGCCGCGCTGTCGTACCTGACGACGCCGATCGGCTGGGCGGTGCGCGACACCAGCTCGGCGGGCGCCGTCGGCTCGGCGGGCGCCGTCGACCTCCTGGTGTGGACCGCGCGCCAGTTCCTGATGCCCACGTTCTTCCTGTTGTCGGGCTGGCTGGGCGCGCGCACCCTCGAGCGGGTCGGCGCCGCCGCCCTCCTCCGCCACCGCGCCCGCCGGCTGGTGCTGCCGCTGGCGCTGTTCGTGGTGCCGATGTCGCTGGCGATGAACGGCCTGTGGGACTGGGGCCGGGCCCTGGACGGACGCGACGCGGTGGCGGCGCCGGTGCCCGCGCTGCGCGGCTCGACCCTGCCGATCACCCTCGGCCACCTCTGGTACCTGTACTACCTGATCGGGCTCACCGTGCTCGCGGTCGCGGCCAGCGCCGCGTGGCGACGCGCGCCGGCCGGGTGGCAGCGCGGCCGCGAGCGCGCGGTGTCGGCCCTCGATCGCGCTGGCCTGACCGCGCCGGTGCTGGCGGTGGCGACCGCCGGCCTGCTCGCGCTTGGCGGCAAGCTCCAGCTCGACACCCCGCTCGGCTTCGCCCTCGATCCGCTGATCCTGGCCTACTTCGGCGGCTTCTTCGGCTGGGGCTGGTGGCTGGCGAAGGACGCCGCCACGCCGCCGCCGTGGCGCGCCCCGTCGTCGCTGCTCGCCGCTGCCGGCGTGATCGGGCTGCTGGTGCCGGCGCTCGAGGCCAGCGTCAGCGGCGCCGCGCCGACCACCGGCCCGCTCTACGCCAGCGCGCTGGCGTCGTGGTTGCTGGTGACCGCGCTCCTCGATGCCTGCCGGCGCTGGCAGCGGCCGCCGGCCGTCCTCGGCTACCTCGCGCTGGCGTCGTTCTGGACCTACCTGGTCCACCTGCCGCTGGTCGTGCTGCTCCAGCTCGGCGCCTCGCGCGTGCACGCGCCCGGCCCGCTCGAGTACGTCGTCATCGTCGCGGTCGCCCTCGCCGCCTCGCTCGGGTCGTTCGCGCTGATCCGTCGGACCGCGCTCGGCCGCCTGGTCGCCTAGCGTCTCTATCATTCCCGACCAGGCCCACGTGACACCGGAGTTTCGGCGTTCCACGCTCGGCGCATGACCTCTCGACCTCGGTACGGAATGCCGCTGCCGGGCTCGGTCCTGCGCCGCGAGATCGACGCCTGGTTCGCCGCCCACGACCTGCGGCCCAACGTCCGGGCCGAGGCCGAGGACAGCGCGCTGCTCAAGGCGTTCGCGGCCGCGGGCATGGGCATGTTCGTGCCCAGCGTGATCGCGACCGCGGTCGCTCGCCGCTACGACCTGGTCGTGGTCCACGAGGTGCCCGAGCTGCACGAGCGCTACTACGCGGTCTCGGCCCAGCGCCGACTCACCCACCCTGCCGTGGTCGAGATCCGCACCGCCGCGCGCTCGCGGCTGTTCTCGTGATGGGCCCGCACCCGGCCTGCGCGCCGTCCCGCTCGGGTCCGCTCAGCGCGCGGTGATCCGGTCCGCGACCATGGCCGTCAGCGCCGCCGCCGCGGCGTCGTCCGGGCGACCGGCGTGCCGCAAGATCACGTGGCCGCTGGCGTCGATCAGGAGCGCGTACACGTCGCGCTCGCTCGGCAGCTCGAGGGCCCGGTTGAACTGGTCCTTGTCGAGGTACAAGGTGAGCGTCCGGGCCCGGGCGGCGCGCTCGCGGATGCCGCTGCGCATGCCGTTGTCGACCCAGGCGCGGGCCGCCTGCCAGCTCGCGGCGAGCGTGGGCAGCTCGTAGACCCGGAACCCAGGGTGGCGACCTTCGAGGCCGAGCCCGAGGGTCAGCCACGGATCCAGATCACCCTGCTGCTGGCGCGCGTACGCGATCAAGAACAGCTTCAAGTCGCCCGGCAGCCGGTTGGGGACCTCCTGACGCTCGCCGTTGAGATCCTCGGTCACGAGGTCCGGGAACCGGACGCCGGCCGGTGTCGGGGATGGCGCCGCCGGGCCCGCGGTCGGCGCCGGCGAGTCCCGCCCGACCGGCTCCACCCGCGCGGGGAAACGTGGCGAGCAGGAGGCCGGTCGCGGCGTCATGGTGCGACGGTGCCACGCCATCGAACGTAGATGCGCCGACGGTCACCGAAACCCACCACGCCGCGCCTCGGGCGGCGGTTCGGCCCGACTTTGGCAGGCGGGCGTCGCCCCAGCGGGGCCCGAGCCGGTGACGGCGGATGACGATTCGGTCGCCGGCCGCGATTTGCGTGGTGGTCTTTTCGGGTGGCCGACGCCTCACCCAGGAGAGCGGCGACGGGGCGACCACACCGGTCGCGCGCGGCTCGTAGAGGAATGAAATGACCATTCGCGGACGAAACCTGAAGCTCGCCATCGCCATCGCCTTCTCGCTGGTCGCGGCCTGTGTCGACCAGGGAGATCCGAGCGACTCCGCCGTCGGCTCGTCGGCCGAGCAGCTGAACTGCGGCCAGGGCGGAGGCGCCCCGGGCGTCGCGCCACCGCAATCACGGCCGCACGGCCACACCTACGCCGAGTGGGCCCGGTCCTGGGAGCAGTGGCTGGTGCGGATCCCGGCGGCGTCCTCGCCGCTCGCGGACGAGACCGGTGCCTCCTGCCGCAGCGGTCAGGCCGGGTCGGTCTGGTACCTCGCTGGCAACTACGGCGGCGCGACCACCCGCGACTGCACGATCCCCACCGGCACCGCGCTGTTCTTCCCGCTGATCAACTACTTGTACGTCGGCTACGACAGCGATCCGCCCGACCAGGACTACGCGGCGCTGTCGCAGATCGTCGCCTCGTACATCGACGGCGCGCAGGTGACCGCCGAGATCGATGGCCGCCCGGTGGCGGTCAGCGACGCCTACCGGGTGACGTCGGCCAATGGACCGATGCTCCTGCCGGTCGACAACATGTTCGGCGCCACGGCCGCGGAGTGCCACGCTGGGCCGGGCGGCCTCCTCCACTGCCCGTTCGGCGTCAACAACGGCTACTACCTGTTCGTCGAGCCGCTGGCGGCGGGCCTGCACACGATCCACTTCACCGGCGGCGTGCCCGGCTTCGCGCTCGACGTCACCTACCACCTGCGGGTCGGCCGCTGACCTGACCGTCGACAGGGTCACGGGCGCTCGCGCCGTGGCCGATCGTCAGCGGCACGGGGCGCGGGCGCGGGTGAACTCGTCGAGCTCGCGCTGAATGTACGGGGTCGGGGGCGCGGGCCAGCGCTTCCAGGTGGCGATGGCGCGGGCGCGCAGCGGCGCGCGCGCGATCACGGCGAGACGAGCGCGGCGACGCAGGCCTCGACGTCGTACAGCCACAGGTCGACCGCGAGGCCGCCGAAGGGCCGGAGCGGATCGATCGAGCCGCCGCCGCGCAGCCAGATCGGCGGATAGGCCTGATCGCTGCCGAGCGGCTGGACCCGCTGCAGCACCACCGGGTTCTCGCCCTCGCGGTCGCCGTCGTTCCGCCAGGTCAGGCCGACGCGGAGGCCGGCGGCGCCGACCGCGGCCTTGATCCGGCCGAGGACGTCGAGGGCGTAGACGCCGGCCGCGCGCTCGAGCAGCCGCGCGCCGCGCGCGAGCCCGTCCGGCTTGGTCGCGTCATCGACCGCGACCTGGGCCAGCCCGACCGCGGTCCACGCCCGATCGTCGTCGAG
>JAYVSF010000118.1:0-3218 GCA_043775605.1 Myxococcales bacterium | reverse complement strand
GGCGGCTCCGCCATCACCAGCGGGTCGGGCCGCGCCCCGCCCGCGAGCGACCATCCGGCGATGGTCGCCGTCGGCCGCGGCCCGCTGCTGCCCGTTCGCCGCGCCGTCGCGTAGGCCACCCCCGCCGCGCCGCCCAGCGCCGCCACCAGGATCAAGCTGTGCCGCCGCAGCCGCCGACCGAACGCCCTTGGACCGGATTCCTTGCTCATCGGTGCCTCCTCCTCGTGACCAACGCCCCTGCCACCGGCCCGGTCTGTAAGTCCTCGGTAAGCCGGGGGACAGGCTCCCCCTATCCAGCACCGCGCGAGCACTCATCGATCCAGGGCCACCGCGAAAAACTCAGCCGCGATATGTTCGCGGCTTTGGTATTTTCATGAACCGTTTCATATAGGAAGGACCACAGAGGCTGTCCCGATCTGGAGCGAGACCTTGACAATGTCATATGACAGTGTCATGTTGCAGTTCGTGAGCTGGACCATCTCGGAGCTGTGCGAGCGCGTGGTAGATGCGCTCGCGTCGAGTCCCGAGGTGCCGGGCGGCAAGGCCCGCGCGATCCCGGACGAGCGGACGATCCGCTACTACACGACGCTCGGGCTGATCGATCGGCCGACCCTACGCGGCCGGACGGCCTACTACGGCGCGAGCCACCTGGCGCAGCTCGTCGCGATCAAGCGGATGCAGGTCGATGGCGCGAGCCTGGCCGAGATCCAGGAGCTCTTGCCCGCGCTGGGTGACGCCGCGCTGGCGGAGCTCACCGGTATCGCGCTGGTCGCGCGGCCACGCCCCGCTTCGCGCCGCGACTTCTGGCGCGCCGAGCCGGCGGTCGCTGCGGACCCGGGCTCGGATTCGGATTCGGATTCGGATTCGGATTCGGATTCGGATTCGGGTTCGGGTTCGGGTTCGGCTTCGGCTTCGGCTTCGGATTCGGGCTCGGGTTCGGGCTCGGCTTCGGGCTCGGGTTCGGGCTCGGCTTCGGGCTTGGGTTCGGCTTCGTTCAGTGCCGAGCATCACCTCGAGCTCGCGCCCGGCGTTCGCCTCTCCATCTCCGCCTCGCGCGTCCCCACCGACGCCGACGCTGACGCGCTGCGCGTCGCGGCAGCCGCGCTGCTCGCCGAGCTCATCCGTCGTCGTCTCATCCGCCCACCGGCCGCCGCGCTGTGAGCGCGTCGGTACGGTGCCGGCGCCTTCGCCACTCAGGCCCCCCGACCGCACGTGAGGATCACCATGATGCCCATCTCCGTCACCATCGATGAACGACTCGCTCGCTGGCGCCGCCCGGTCGATGCCGGCTTCGGCGCTCTCGAGACTGCCCGCGGCGGCCTGCCGCTGCTCCGGCTCGAGGTCGAGGCGCGCGCGCTGGGGCTCGACGTCGCGATCGAGCTGCGCCAGACCTTCATCAACACCACGGGCGAGGCGATCGAGGCGACCTACGTCTTCCCGCTGCCGGACCGGGCCGCGGTCCGCCGCTTCCGCATGACCGTCGGCGGTCGGATCATCGACGGCGTCCTCGACGAGCGCGGCCGGGCCCGCGCTACCTACGATCAGGCGATCGCCAGCGGCCACCGGGCCGCGATCGCCGAGGAGGATCGCGCCGGCGTGTTCACGCTGCGGGTCGGCAACCTGATGCCGGGCGAGGTCGCCGACGTCGAGCTGGGGCTGGTCGGCCCGCTCGCGGTCGAGGACGGCGAGGTTACGTTCGCGTTCCCGCTGGTGGTCGCGCCGCGCTACATCCCCGGCGTCGCCCTCGGCGGCGATCAGGCCGGGCTCGGCGTCGCCGGCGACACCGATCGCACGCCCGACGCCTCCCGGATCTCGCCGCCGGTGCTCCTGCCCGGCCACCGCAACCCGGTCCGCCTGCGGTTCGCGATGACGATCGACGGCGGCGGCCTGCCGATCGGCGGCCTGTCGTCCGGGCTGCACGAGCTCGAGGCCGAGGGTGACGGCAACGGCTGGCGCATCGCGCTGCGGCCCGGCGAGCGACTCGATCGCGATGTCGTCGTGCGCTGGTCGGTCGGCGGCGCGGACCTGCGCTCGAGCGCGGTGTGGGCGCCCGACGAGCAGGGCGAGGGCGCGACCGTGATGATCACGATGGTGCCGCCGGTCGGCGCCGCCGCCGCCGTCCGCCCGCGCGACGTCGTGTTCGTCCTCGATCGCTCAGGCTCGATGGGCGGCTGGAAGATGGTCGCGGCTCGGCGCGCCGTGGCCCGCATGATCGACACCCTGACCGCGCGCGATCGCTTCACGGTCGTGCTGTTCGACGATCGCACCGACGAGCCGCCCGGGTTCCGCGGTCTGGTCGAGGCCAGCGATCGCCGCCGGTTCGAGGCGGTCGAGTTCCTGGCCAAGGTCGAGGCCCGCGGCGGCACCGAGCTGGCGATGCCGCTCGAGCTGGCGACCGCCCACCTGCGCGGGACGGACGAGCGCGATCGCATCATGGTCCTCATCACCGACGGTCAGGTCGGCAACGAGGACGAGATCGTGCGCCGGTTCGCGCCCCGGCTCGGCAACGCCCGCACCTTCACGCTCGGCATCGATCAGGCGGTCAACGCCGCCTTCCTGCGCCGGCTGGCCGCGGCCGGTGGCGGCGCCTGCGAGCTGGTCGAGTCCGAGGATCGGCTCGATGCGGTGATGGCCAAGATCCACCGCCGGATCGCAACGCCGATCGTCACCGACATCGCGATCGACGCGCCCTGGCTCGACGGCGCGAGCCAGGCCCCGGCCCAGCTGCCGTCGGTGTTCGCCGGCGCACCGCTGGTCGCGCGCCTGCGCAGCCGGCAGCGCCCGGCGCCGGGCACGACGGTCGAGGTCCGCGGCCGGCTGCCCGGCGGCACCGACTTCGTCGAGAGCCTGGTGGTCGACTCGGCCCGGCCTGGCGCGCTGCTCGAGCCGTCGTGGGCCCGGGCCCGCATCCGCGATCTCGAGGACCGCTACGCGATCGGCGCCGGTTCGCTGCCGGCGATCGAGCGCGAGATCGTCGACGTCTCGGTGCGCCACCGGGTGCTGTCGCGGTTCACCGCGTTCGTCGCCGTCGATCGCAGCGAGATCGCCAACCGCGGCCTCGCGCTCACGCCCATCATCCAGCCGGTCGAGGAGCCGGCCGGGTGGAACGGGCGGGCCGCGGTCGGTAGCGGTGGCGGCGCCTACGCGGCGCCGATGGCGGCGATGCCCACGGGCGCGCCGTCCAACATCCGGATGTCGGGCGCGGTGTCGGCCCCGCG
>JAYVSF010000117.1:0-4812 GCA_043775605.1 Myxococcales bacterium | reverse complement strand
CCTGGCCGGCGCGTGGGTGCCGACCACCACCGCCGCGGTCTCGATCACCGGCATGCCCGCCGGCAGCAGCGATCTGGTGATGAGCCGCACCGTCGAGATCAGCGGCGCCGAGACCGCCCGCGACTTCAAGTTCGGCCTCGCCATCACCAGCGGCATGGCGAGCGCGATCTTCAACGCCCCGGCCGGTGTCGGCGACGGCGCGCGCATCGATGTCACGTACCGCTTGCCGTCCGACCGGTTCTACACGGTCGAGCTGTTCCGGCCGACCTTGACCGAGGCTGCGCCCCTCGACGTCGCGCCCACCGTGCCGGCGATCACCACCGTCGCCCAGGACGGCGCGACGGTGCGCTGGACCGTCGTCGGCAGCGGCGCGTACGACGCGATCGTCGCCGACCTCGTCGACGTCGGCCCCAACGAGAACGAGCTCGCGCACTGGCGGCTGGTCGCGCCGCGGGGTTCGACCAGCTTCGCGTTCCCCGACCTGGCGGCGCCGTTCGATCAATCGTCCATCCCGCTCGACCGCGTCCGGCTGTTCGAGACCACGACCATCACCGATCCGGCCGGGTTCCGCGCGCACGCCGGTGCCGGGACCTGGATCGATCAACCGCCGTCGCCGGCCCCGGCCGACGCGCGCTGGATCCTGCGCGACGCCGATCAGTAGCCCCGCCGCACCCGAGCCCCGATGCGCTTCGCCCAAGCCCACAAGACGAGCAGCTACCTGACGATGGCCACCGCGCTCGCGGCGATGGCGTCGGGCGGTGGCCTCGGCCCGATCGTGACGCTGGTGGCGATCCTCGGGCTGGCGGGCTCGTGGTTCTGGGAGGCGCCGCGGATCGACGTCGCGCGCTGGGCGTGGGTGTTCACCGGGGTCGCGGTGCTGGCCATGGTGTGGGCGGCGTTCGACGCGATCACCACCGGCGACTACCTCGGCGCGGGCGGCGGCTTCCTCGCGCTGGTCACGATCGCCCGCGCCTGCAGCCGACGCACGGCCCGGGACTGGCTGCAGCTCTACCTGCTGTCGTTCCTCATGCTGGTCGCGGGCTCGGTGCTCAACGCCGACCTCACCTACGCGGTGTGCTTCCTCGGCTTCGTCATCACCGCGACCTGGACCCTCATCCTGTTCCACCTCCGGCGCGAGATGGAGGACAACTTCCCGGTCAAGCACGACGACCCGCGGGCCTCGGGCAAGATCGAGATCCAGCGCATCCTGGCGTCGAAGCGCATCGTCGATCGCCGGTTCTTCGTCGGCACCGCCCTGGTCTCGGTCGGCGTGTTCGTCCTCGCCGGCGCGATGTTCCTGACCATCCCGCGCATCGGCGTCGGCTTCTTCTTCCGCGGCAAGGGCGGCCTCAACATGGTCGGCTTCTCCGACGGGGTGAAGCTCGGCGGCCACGGCCGGCTCAAGAACGACAGCACGATCGTGATGCGGGTCGAGGTCAGCGATGGTCGGCTGCGCGGCCGCCACGCGCCGGTGGTGTACTGGCGCGGCAGCTCGTTCGACCAGTACAAGGGCGGCCAGTGGAGCCACTCGCGACCGGCGCCGCGCTCGAACCTCCGCATCGAAGCGCTGACCAAGACCCGCGAGCGCCGCTACCTGGTGTGGCCGGCGCAGCGCTACGACGACGACGGCCTCGAGGACCTGCGTGCGGCCTCGGTCCGCCAGGAGATCTGGCTCGATCCGATCGGCGCCGATGTCCTGTTCGCGGCCAGCAACCCGGTCGGCGTCGAGCTCGACGTCCCGTTCCGCGGCCACCGCCCGTCGGACGAGCGCAACGACGAGATCCGCCTGCGCCACGACGGCCCGCTGCACTACACCGCGTGGTCGGCACTCGAGCCGCCCGCGCCCGAGCTCCTGGCCCGCGCGCCCGCGACCGTGCCGCGCGGCTTCGAGGCCTACCTCCAGCTCCCGCCCGAGATCACCACCCGCACCCGCGCGCTGGCCGCCGAGCTCACCGATGGCGCGACCTCCAACTACGAGCGCGCCAACCGGATCCGCGACTGGCTGGTCGCCAACCTCGACTACAGCCTCGACCTCGAGGATCCGGGCCGGCAGGAGCCGATCGACTTCTTCCTGTTCACGCGCAAGGCCGGCCACTGCGAGTACTTCGCGTCGGCGTTCGCGGTGCTGGCCCGCGCCGCCGGGATCCCGACCCGCAATGTCAACGGCTTCCTCGGCGGTGAGTGGAACGAGTACGACGGCTACATCGCGGTCCGCGCCGGCGACGCCCACTCGTGGAGCGAGGTCTACTTCCCCGGCCGCGGCTGGGTCACCTACGACGCGACCCCGCCGGGCGTGTCCGACGAGCTCGGCCGCGGTGGCACCGGCTGGCGCGCCAGGCTGCGCCGCTGGTTCGACAGCATGAGCTTCCAGTGGAACAAGTGGGTGATCGACTACGACCTGTACCAGCAGCTCGAGCTGTTCCGGTCGATCGGCAACAAGTTCTCCGGCGGCGCGCGGGCGATGAAGGCGGCGGCCACCGCGATCAAGGCCTGGCTCTGGCGGCACGCGCTGATGCTGGGTGTGCTGGCGGGGCTGGCCACGCTCGCCGTCGGGTTGTGGCGCTGGCGCCGGCGCCGACGCGGGCCCCGACCGCTCGCCGAGCGCGCGCGGACCCGGACCGAGCTGGCCGGGCTCTACGATCGTGCGGCCAAGCGGCTGGCCCGCCGCGGCTACCGGCGCGAGCCGGCGACCACCCCGCGCGAGCTGGCGCGAAGTCTGGTGGTGCGCGGCGTCGACGGCGCGCCCGAGCTAGTCGAGCTGACCGAGCTGTACTACGCCGCCGAGTGGGGCGGCACCGCGACCGAGGCGATGCTGGCGCGAGCCCGCGCACTCGCGGCGGCGATCGATCTCGCGGTGGAGCGCGCGCGCGCGGCCTGAGGCCGTCCACGACCGCGCAGCTGACGGCAAGTCGCGGGGCTACGGCGGCGCGTGCCAATCTGGCAGGACGGCGGCGACCGACGCGCTCATCCGACCTCCCCGCGTGCGGGCGACCACGAAAAAGCCGTGCGAGCAGGCGGGTTTGTTGATGGCCCTGATCGGCCATGGTAACCAGGGCAGGAGCCCGGCCCTGGCGGTCGCGGCATTGCCCTTGCAAAGGCTCTCCCGCATGCGCCCGTGGCTCGCCTGGTCAACCTTCGTGCTCGCTGCGGTCGGGGCGCGCCCGGCCGCCGCCGAGTCTCAGCTCAACGGCGGCGTGATCAAGATCGAACTCTACATCCCGAAGAACAACGGCGACGGCGGCAACGCCCAGTCGATGGACGAGACCAAGTACCAGGCGGTCAGCGAACCGGCGACGTCGACCGACATGAAGCGGTACTTCAACGCCGCCCGCTGCCGGTGCGATCGCCTCGACCGGACCGGCGAGGTCGACGCGGCCAAGCACCAGCTGTTCCTGGTCAAGCTCACGTACAAGGACCAGCCGACGTCCAGCCCCGGCGACATCGCGCTCGCGGGCTACGCCGGGACGCAGTGCGACGCCACCGACGTCGATCCCACGGTCGTGGCCGGCCGCTGCTCGCAGTTCGCGACCTTCAACGCGACCGCGCTCAACGACAGCATCGAGTACGTCTTCGTCCGCGCCGGTGATCTCCTGGCGCCCGGCGTCACCACCATGGTGGCCAACGAGTGCAACGACGCCACGATCAAGGCGGACCTCACGATCCAGTCGGGCTCGGGCACGCGCTTCATCGAGTCGGGCTCGGCGTTCACCGTGCCGTTCGATCTCAAGGCGCCGACGATGCCGAGCACGCTGACCCCGATCGGCCTCGAGAACGCGGTCCGGGTCACCTGGACCAACGATGCCGCCGCCGAGCAGCCGACCTACTACCAGGCGCTGTGCATCCGCGCCGACGGTAGCCCGGCGCACGGCACCGCCGCCGACCCCGCCGTGCCGGAGCCGACCCACGAGGCCCAGTTCGACAGCACCCAGTCGACGTGTGCGGTGGCGCCGACCGCGCCGCTGGCCGCGACCCTCGGCGACGGCAGCGCGATCGAGGGCACCCTGCCCGACGCGCTCAAGATCCTCGACAAGCGCTACCTGTGCGGCCAGAACTCGGGCAGCGCCAGCTCGATCGATCTCACCGCGCTCACCAACGAGGTGCCGTACTGGGTCGTGGTGCTCGCCGTCGACAACGCCGGCAACTACGACGCGCGCTACCTCCCGCGGCCGGTCACGCCCCACGCGGTCACCGACTTCTGGGAGGACGTCAACGCCGAGAACCCCGACGTGGGCGGCGGGTTCTGCGTGGCGCAGGTCGGCCGCGACGGCAGCCCGGCCTCGGCGCTGCTGGTGCTCGGCGCGATCGGCGTCGCGGTCGGTCGTCGCCGACGCGGCCGACGGGGCAGCCGCTCCGGCGCGCTGCTCGGACTCGGCCTGGTCCTGCTCGCGCCGACCGCCGCCCGGGCCCAGAACTACGACCCCTACTGGCTCGACAGCGAGGCCGGCGCCACCGACCGCGCGCCGGCGCCGACGTGGCACCTCGGGCTGCGCGCCGGTCCCTACCACCCGGCGATCGACGCGGCCTTCACCAGCAGCCCCGGCCCGTTCCGCCGCATGTTCGGCCCCGGCTACCAGATCGTACCGCAGCTCGATCTCCACCGGATCTGGCAGACCTCCGCGCTGCAGCTCGGCGTCGGCCTGTCCGGCGGCTACTACGCCAAGAGCGCCGAGGTCTACGAGGCCAACACCGATCCCGCCGACCCGATGCGGCCGCGGGTCAGCGGTGCGACCAACACGTTCAAGATGATCCCGCTGGCGCTGACCGGCCTGATGCGGCTGACTGCGCTCGACGACCACTGGGGCTTCCCGGTGG
>JAYVSF010000116.1:0-2583 GCA_043775605.1 Myxococcales bacterium | reverse complement strand
TGGCCAGGGTCGCGGGGGTGTCCTTGGGCTTGCTGTCGCCCTTGCAGCCGCCGAGCGCGCCGAGCGCGACGGTGGACGCAAGCATGGCGACGACGGACGCCAGCGTGGCGGCGGCGGGAAACTTGGGCATCAACGTTGTTCTCCGGACGGATCAGGCGACGCGGGTGCGGTCACGGGGGCTAGCGGATCGGGCGGTTCGACGAAGGCGGCGAGCACGCGGCCACCGACGACGTGGTGGGCGACGATCGCCGCGACCCGGCTGGGATCGAGGCGACTATACAGGGCGGTGACCAGGCGCGGACCACCGCCCCGGCCCGGCGGCAGATCGGCCAGCGAAAATCGCGGCGGCGCGATGGGCCCGGCCGGGAGCTCGCGGACCAGGGTGTTGGGCCCCTGCGTGCATCGACCGAAGCAGCTCTGGGTCGAGAGCTCACAGCGATCGCTGACGTGCTGGGCTGCCAGCTCGGCCACGAAGGCGGCCTGGATCGCGCTCGAACCGCGTCGATCACCGCACTCCGGACCGCGGCACACCAGGATCCGGAAACGCCGCGCTGCCACGTCGAGGTCCAGCCTGACCGCGCGCCCCCACGCTGTCAATCACCGCGCCCGGCCGTGGCGGGCAGCACACGGCTAGCCGCGGGGGATCGAGCGCCCGAGAAGCGGGACCACCGGCGATCTCGCCCGGCTACTTGCCGAGCGCGGCCTTGGCCGCCGTCGCCACCGCCGGGACCGACCGCGGATCCTCGACGATGAGCCGCAGGGTCTCGCGGTCCTGCTGGTCGCCCTTGGCCAGCGCGTCGACCAGGGTCGACACCAGGGCGACGTCGACGCCGAGCTCGGGATCGGCGCGATACGTCACCAGCTCGCGCCGCAGGCGCACGCGCTCGACGCCCTTGCCGATCGCGATCATCGCCCGGACGATCTCGAGGCGATCGGCGACCGGGGTGGCCGGCTCGTCGAGCTGGGCGGTGAGCGCGGTCACGGCCTGGGCCCGCTGATCGGCGGTGAGGTCGCGATCGCCGAGCGCGGTGAGGGCCCGGGCCACCACCGACAGCGCGATCGGGCCGGTGCCCTCGATGTAGTCGCGGGCCGGCGCGAGCGCGGCCAGCAGCGCCGGCAGGCCGGCCGGATCCTTGCGGTTGATGATGAGATCGACGACGGTCGCCGACAACTTGGCCGGGGTCCGCGGGTCCTGGACGATGGCGAGGAGATCGCGGGTCACGTCCGGGCCCTCGAGCTTGGCCAGCGACGCCACCGCGTACTGCTTGATGCCCTCGAACCGGGCGTCGCGATCGCGGGCGATGGCGACCAGGGCCTGCAGCGTGGCCGGCGACTCGCCGGCGCCGCTCGGCGCCCAGCCGTCGCAGTCGAAGGTCGCGCCGATCAGCTGGGCCTTGGCGTTGATGGTGGCGGTGGCCCGGACCGCACCGGTGACCGGATCGAGCGCGACCACCGCGCCGTCGGCGGCGAGGCCGACCAGCACGGTGCCGGCGTCCTCGGACGCGACCAGCTCGACCCGTGGCTGGCTGTAGGCCCAGCGCAGCCCGCCGTCGAGGCCGAGGCCGAAGATGAAGCGGAAGAAGTGGACGGCGATGACGTCGTCGGTGAACCGCATCGGGCCGTCGCCGCCGGCGGCCGCCCGCCACAGCACCCGTTTGCGATCGAACGCCGAGTAGCCGGCCTGGACCGGATCGAACGCGTCGCGGCCGTAGTCGGCGCTGGCCAGCTCGGGCGGCAGAGTCGCCTTGCCGTAGGTCGAGCCGACCCGGGTGCCGGCTGCGGCCCGGTCGTCGAGCCGGAACACGCCGGCCTTCGAGCCGAAGAACGCGCCGTCGCTGGTGACCCGCAGCATGCCGATCTCCTCGTCGACGCCGCGGATCCGGGTGAGCTGCACGCCGCGGTGGGCGTCGACCAGCGACAGCCACTGCTTCAAGAACGGCAGCAGCACGAGGCCGCCCTGCGCGACCGGCGCGCCGAGGGCGCCCGGCGACTCGAGGTGCCAGCGCAGCACGCCGTCGGGGGTGAAGGCCGCGGCCGTCCACACCGACTTGTCGCCGACCGTGCCCTGCCAGACCGCGTAGACCTGCTCACCGTCGGTGGTCGAGCCGACCAGCTCGCCGGGGATCGCGATCGTCGCGCGCACGCCGCCGTCGGCGAGGTTGCGCACGGTCACGCCGGTGCCCTCGCGGCCGACCACGAGATCACCCGCGACCACCACCCGCGACTGC
Organism: Myxococcales bacterium; assembly: GCA_043775605.1. Classification (GTDB taxonomy): domain Bacteria; phylum Myxococcota_A; class Polyangia; order Haliangiales; family Haliangiaceae; genus UBA2376. Next base: position 355 of record JAYVSF010000116.1, on the reverse strand, counting down.
AGGTCGGCGTCGATCGACCACAGCGGCTGGCCGGCCGCGAGGTCGAACGCGATGAGCTGGCGCGGCGTGCCGGTGGCGACCGCGAACACCAGCGGCAGCTTCTTGCTGTTGAGCGGCCCCGGGCTCGCCGGCAGGGTCCGCACCGCCAGCGCCTTGGTCAGCGCGCCAGCGTTGTTGTCGTCGGAGGTGAGGCTGAAGGCCCCGTCCTTGGGCCCGCAGGCCGCGGCCGCCAGCGCGAGCGCGACCGTGACCGGAACTGTGATCGACGCGAGGCGACCGACACGCGTACGGGTCAGCATCACTTGTCCTCCAGCTTGAGCTTGAGCGCGTCCTGGGCCTCGCGCCGCGACTGCAC
>JAYVSF010000115.1:0-12500 GCA_043775605.1 Myxococcales bacterium | reverse complement strand
CGCCCGAACGTGAAGTACGGCGCGAAGTTCATGCTGGGATAGACCAGCTGGATGGCCAGCCACAGGCCGACCAGCATGCCGATCAGCCCATAGATCAGGCTGGCCCAGAAGAACTTCCTGACGATCGCGTCGTCATAGCGGACGGTCTCGGTGCGACTCATGGCCCACTGGCCCTGAGCAATCGTCGTGCCCGGAGATCCGGCACCGGACCGCGAATGACTTGCGTCCAGCGCGAGGTCCGGGCAAGTAGCCCGCAGGTCCTGCGCGCTCGCTGGAGTCGCACCCGAGAAAGACGCCCGGACGAAACGCGCAAGCCCTGCGTCTCGGTGGCGGCCGGGCCGCCGTTCGCCGTGGTGAAGGGCCGTCGTGCTCGACGGGGTTGGTCCGGATCAGGCGCCGCGCGTCAGGTCGCGCACGATGTTCTTCTGGTGCGCCTCGATCGTGCCGCCGCCGATCTCGATCAGCTTGGCGTCGCGCAGAAACTGCTCGACCCGGAACTCGGTGCAGTAGCCCCAGCCGCCCAAGACCTGGACCGCCGCGTCGGCCACCTCCTTGGCCGCGGTGGCGGCGAACAGCTTCACCGCGTCGGTCCCGAGCCGGTTGCGGCGGTCCGGTCCGACCGTGGCGGCGACCGCGTAGACCATCGCGCGGATGGCCTCGGTCTTGGCGTAGCTCTCGCCGAGGTAGCGCTGGATCTGGCCGTACTCGTGCAGCGGCTTGCCGAACGAGTGGCGCTCGGTGCTGTAGCGGACCATGACGTCGACGCAGCGTTGGGCGATGCCCAGGCTCATCGCGGCCAAGCCGAGCCGCTCGATCTCGAGGTTGCGCATCATGTTGGTCAGGCCCTGGCCCTCGGTGCCGAGCAGGTTGGCCCGCGGGATCCGGCAGTCGTCGAAGATCAGCTCGGACATCGTCGACGCCCGCATGCCCATCTTCGGGATCTTGGCGCCGGTGGCGAAGCCGGGGGTGCCGCGCTCGACCAGGAAGGTGGTGACCCGGCCGTCGAGCTTGGCGTAGACCACGCACAGCGAAGCCTCGGGGCCGTTGGTGATGAAGGTCTTGCGACCGTCGAGGACGTAGTGGTCGCCGTCGATCCGGGCCACGGTCTTCATGCCGAGGACGTCGGTGCCGGCGCCGGGCTCGCTCATGCCCATCGCGCCGACCGCGGCGCCGCTGAGGACCGCCGGCAGGTGGCGAGCGCGCTGGGCCGGGGTGGCCGCGTAGTAGAAGTTGTTGACGAACAGCAGCGCGTGGGCGAGGTAGGCCAGCGCGAAGCCGGGGTCGGCGTAGGCCAGCTCCTCGTGGACGATGACCGAGGCCACCGCGTCGAGGCCGGCGCCGCCGTCGGCGTCGGGGATCGTGACGCCGAGCAGCCCGAGGTCGCCGGCCTGGCGCAGGAGGCCGACGTTGAGTTCGCCCTTCTGATCGTGGTCCATCGCCTGCGGCTCGACGTCGGCGCGCACCCACTGGCGGACCGTCTCGCGCAGCATGGCGTGCTCGTCGGTGGGGTGCAGGAGGCGATCGGCGAGCGCGGTCATGGCAGGTGTTTACCTCGGGTTGCCCGTCGGCAAAAGCGGCGTACCATCAGGTTCGTGGCCGATGATGTCGACCGGCGTGGGTCTCGGAGTGAGCTCGGGACCGAACACGGGATCGATGCGTGGCGCGATGGCCAGCCGGTGGTGCTGTTCGCCAACCCGACCGCGCAGAGCGGGCGGGGCGAGGCCCACGTCCGCAAGGTGATGGCGCTGCTGGCTGCGGCCGGCGTCGAGCACCGGTTCGTGGCCACCGCGCCCGAGGGCGGGACGGTGGCGCTGGTGCGCGACGCGATCGACGTCGACGGCGCGCGGGTGGTGGTGGCGATGGGCGGCGACGGCACGTTCGCCGAGGTGGCCAAGGGCATCCTCGGTTCGGCCCACGCGCCGCGGGTGGCGATGGGGATCCTGCCGACCGGCACCGCCAACGATCAGGCCAAGTCGTTCGGCATGAGCGCCGGGCCCGACGCGCTCGCAGCCAACGTCGAGATCCTCGCCGCCGGCGCGGTGTCGGCGATCGACGCCGGCCGGATCGAGGTCTGCGATCGCGCCGATCAGGTGGTGCGCCGCGATCTGTTCTTCGACTCGGCGTCGATCGGCTTCGGCGCCGACGCGCTGGCGACCCGCAACCACGACCGCGGGGTGGTGGCGCAGATCCCGCTGCTCGGGCTGATCTACCGCGACATGGCGGTGTACGCCGGCGCGGTCGCGCGCAAGTTCCTCGAGACCTACGTCACCGACGTAAAGTTCGACCTCGAGGCCGAGATCGACGGCAAGCCGTACCACTTCGACTCGCTGCTCGACGTCATCATCAAGAACACGCGGATCTTCGGCGGCGAGTGGGTGCTCGATCCCGAGACCCGCGCCGACGACGGCGTGTTCGAGCTGATCCCGATCGCCGGCCGCCGCGACCTGACGTCGAAGCTGTTCGCGTCGCTGCGCCACCTGCCGATCGACGCCGACACCCTGCGCACGCTCGGCATCGAGCACTCCGAGCCGATCCCCGGCCGGCGCTTCGTGCTGACGGTCGTCCATCCCGGTCGCGGCGGTCTGCCGGCGGCGCAGATCGATGGCGAGGAGATCGATCACGGCACGCGTTACCGGATCGAGGCGCTGCCGCGCTGCTTGAACGTCATCGTCCCGCGCCGGCGCCGCTCCGACCCGGGCGGCTGACGCTTTCCTGCGAAGGTCCGCGCTGCCGCCTCTGTCTTCCCTGCAGGGGCCCTCTCCGTTCGGTCAGCTCGGCGATCAGGACGTGTCCGACGCGGGGGCGTGCGCCTCCCACGACGGCCGCACCGCGACCTGCACGTGGACCGACCCGGCGCCGCCCGTGCCCGACTACGGCATGGGCCTGCCGCCGCCGTACCCCGAGCTACCGCGGCCCGTGCCGGAGCGCCACCAGCAGGTGTTCGCCGCGGGCAACGGCTTCGTCGTCGCCGGCGGGGTCCGCGCCGTGGCGCTCGGCGCCAGTCACGGCCGGAGCTGCGCGGTCACGCCCGAGCACGAGGTGTCGTGCTGGGGCCAGTGGTACTTCGGCGGCGACTGGGCCTATCACCGGCCCCACGTCATCGCCGGGACGCAGGGCGCCATCGCGGTCGCCGTCGCCGAGGACCACGCGTGCGCGCTGCTCGCCGATCACTCGGTGCGGTGCTGGGGCTACGACCGCAGCGGCGAGCTCGGCAACGGCGTCGCGACCGAGACCATGGTGCTGTCCGCCGCCGCCACCGCCATCACGTTCCCGTGACCGCACGTCGGGCCGCTCTCACGGCTCAGCGTCGTCCAGTCCCGCTGCCCGGCGTACCGCGAGCGTGTCTCGGAGCATCGGCAGCACGGCCTTGTCCTTCGGCCGCCCAGCCGCGGTCTTCGACTTGATGACGTCCGCGAGCGAGGCGACGGTCAACACCTCGCGCCCGACGACCGCGGGGTGGGCCCGCGCGCGCACCGACGCGAAGGTCAGGCCGCCGATCAGCTCGTGGTAGAGAATGTCGATCGGGACGTCGGAACCATAGATGCGCTCCGTCGAGGTGAGCCCCGAGATCTGCGCCGGCCCGACGCCACCCATGGCCGCCGCGAACCGCCTCAGCTTCTTCCGGTTGAGCGCCGTGCCGCGGACGAGCAGCTCTACATCCTGGGTCAGCACCGCCGCGCCGTTCAGGATGCTCGCGACGTTGCCCACCACGATCGCTTCGATGCGTGCACCGCGCAGCTCGGCGGCCATCATGGCCAGAAAGCTCTCGTCCGCGCTAGAAGCCATAGCCGCCGTCACTCCGCGGTCGGATGAAGAACCGCCGGCCGCTGTCGGGCGCGCGGCACAGCCGCTCGATGATCAGTCCGAGATCTCCGGGGTCGATGGTCAGGTGCTGCTCCGAGACCTTCGCGTACATGGCGCGCATGCGGCGCAGGAGCAGCTCGCCCTTGCTCGGCCGACCGCCTCGTGCCCCGTTTCTCTGCGCAGCGGCGCGCTTCGCGGGACTCTTGCGCCGCCCTCCCCGCCGCCCGGCATCGCGTGCGTCCATGCGTCGATCGTGGCTCTTGCTTGGGTTTTGTCAAGGACGTCCGCATAACCCAAGCCAGCTCAGTCGGTGGTGCCCAGCATGAGGCGGGCGGACTTGATCGACGATGGGGCCGAGTCGGTCGCGTCGCGGAAGGCGGAGCCGGGCAGGAGGACGCCGGCCTCGAGGCCGATGGAGAGGACGGTGCCCCAGAGGAGGGCGCGGGCGCGGAGGCCGAGGTCGGCCTCGACGCCGAGGAAGGAGCCGGGCGCGCCGCCGGTCGCGTTCGTGCGGGCGCCGCCGGCGATCATGGTGTTGAAGGGATCGACCAGCGGGACCGCGGACCAGGCCACGAGCGCGCCGCCGTAGAGCTCGACGCCGCGGGCGGGGCGGACGAACAGGCGGGGGAAGACCGCGATGGTGTTGCCGACCGCGCCGCGGGTCGGCAGCCGCTCGACGCCGGTGACCGGCTGACCGACCAGGGCCGGATCGCCGGCGGTGTGGACCGAGCGGGCCGACTGCGCGGCCAGGACCTGCGGGAACAGGATCAGGCCGAGGTCGAAGTTGTGGTTGGCGTGGAAGCCGAGTTGCTGATCGTCGTCGAGGTTGTCGTCGCCGGACGCGAACACGCCGTCGAGCGCCGCGCCCCAGCGGCCGAGATCGAGGCCGGCGCGAGCGGTGGCGCCGAGCTGACGGACGCGCTGGCTCGGGTGCGTGACGGTGGGCGCGAAGGTGGTGTCGCCGTGCAGGTAGGCGACCTCGGCGCCGTAGCTCAGCGTCGCATCGGGGCGGAGCTGTCGGTGGCCGATCGTCGCGACGTCGAACGCGGTGACGGTCAGGTCGCGATCGTCGGCGGTGTGCTGGCGCCGGCTGGCGACGTACGCGCCGGCCCAGCGACGGGTCGGCGCACCGACGGTGATCGAGGCCAGCGCCTGGTTGACGGTGTCGCTGGCCATCGCGCTGCCGACGCGCTGCTCGTCGGCGGTCAGGAGCGCGTCGTCGTCGAGGACTCGCTCCACCGCGAGCGCGCCGACCAGCCCGAACGAGCGATGTGGGCCGCTCGCGACGAACCCGCGCAGCACCCGATCGCCGCCGCGCGGATCGACGAAGCGGGCGCTGCCCGGCTCCCAGCCGTGGGCGCCGTCGTTGGCGACCAGGCCCAGGCCCCAGTGCGAGGTCATCACCCCGGCGCCGACGATCAGCGCCGGCTTGACGGTGAGCCACAGCGACGCCTTGCGCAGCGGCGCGGTCAGACCGTCGCTGTCGGGCATCGCCAGCCCGTCGGGCAGCGTGCGGTCGAGGCTGCCGGTCGGCACGTCCTGCTCGTACTCCAGCCGCCAGCCGACCGACCGGCCGATGGGTCCGGCCACCGTGAGCCCGATCCGCGCGCGCGGGCTGACCGCGGTGGTCGTCGCGCTCGGTGTGCGGTCGCGATCGAGCGCGAACGAGCTCGTGACCCCGGCCCGCCCGTCGAGCGCGACGTGGGCCTGGGCGCGGACGCACAGGCACGCGAGGTCGTAGTGCAGGCGATGGATCGCCTCGCCGTCGTCGCCGACGAGGGGCGCCGGGGTGAGCAGGTACGTGGCCGGCGGCGGCAGCGGCGGCGGCGGCGCGTGATGGGTCGACGTATCCTCGGCCAGCACCGGCGCGGCAGCGAGCCCGAGCCCGCACAGCGCGACCAGGACGTGACGATCGGCGCGCATCAGCGCACCACCGGCGCGATCCACGGGCAGCTCGCGGTCACCTGGCAGGCGTCGTAGCTCAGCTGCTTGCCGCTGGTCGACGCGTAGCGGCCGATCATGTGCATCATCAGCGTGCCGAGGTCGAAGGGCTGGTCGGGATCGGGCGTCACGAAGCCGTGCTTGCCGCGCGGATCGAGCATCACGATCAGCGCGCCACTCGCACCGCCGTCCGGTCGCGTCGCCGTCGAGCGCAGGGGCGGGGTCAACCTCGGCGCGTCGAAGCCGTCGTCGGCGCCGGTGATGGCCGGCAGGTTCGAGACGTCCATCAGCACGGGCCGATCGCTGCGGTCGCGATAGCGCGCGAGCCGGCTGACGCCCTCGGTGGTGAAGGTGTCGAGCATGACCTGGTTCTGGCTCTTGCCGTACGCCGGATCGACGACGTCGTAGGGAATGAAGCCGGCGGCCCGCGCCAGCGCGATGCCGTTGGCGATGCACACCCCAGGATCGCCGTTCGACGGGATCAGCCAGACGTTGGTCGCGACCGTCTCGCCGGTGCCGTAGGTCAGCGTCCGGTGCCCTTCCCAGTACGGCGCGAAGTTCATCGGATCGGCGGAGTCCATCGCGATCTGGCCGAGGCCGACCATGCGCCGCAGCTCGGGCGTCGACCGCCGGAGGCCGAAGCCATCGGCGATCGCGAGGAGGCTACTGCCGGCGGCGAAGTGGGCGGCGCCGACATCGACGTCGCGATCGATCGTCGTGATCGTCAGCTTGGCGGCGGTGGTCGGCACCACGCAGCCGATCCGCGCGCGCGGCGGCAGCGGCCCGGCGTAGGCGCGCAGCTCGAGCCGGTCGCCTTTGTCGGCCGGCACCGAGACCCGGAACGCGCCGCTGGCAGAGACCGCGCCGCACCGGACCTCGCCGTTGTCGAGGTTGAACAGGACCACGGTGTCGGCTGGCGCGAGCGCCGGCAGCTCGTGCAGCGCGAGCCGGGCCTCGTTGCCCTCGGCGTCGTTGACCGCGACCTTCAGGATCGGCGCCGCGCCGCCCTCGCTGTAGAACAGCGGTCCGAGCATCCGCAGCACCATCGCGGTCTTGACCCCGCCCAGCGCCGAGCGACCGCCGATCTCGCTGAGCATGCCGCCGGGCACGATCGAGATCGCGCTGTCGAGCGCCGGCTCGACGCCCGCGGCCAGGGCGTCGGTGATGCCGCCGAGCGAGCCGCCTGCGATCTGGATCGCCGCGCTGCCGCCGATGTCGACCTGGCCGTCGCCGTCGAAGTCACCGGCCAGCCCGGGTGCGCCGGTGCCCGCCGGATCGAACGCCCACCGGGTCCGCCCGTCGAAGCCGTGCAGCATCCGCACGAGCTGCATGACGTCGACCATCGTCTGCCGGACCTGATCGCGCGTGTGGAAGACGTACGAGGTCCAGAAGTCGGCGCCGGGATCGAGGACGCCGTCGCCGTTCCAGTCGATCGCGCGGTTCGAGTCGAGCAGCGCGGTGAACAGCGGCGTCAGGTGGAACGAGTTGAACACCGCGGTGTAGGTCGCGAGATCCTGGGCGCTGAGGCCGATGCCGTGGCCGGGCCCGTCGATGGCCAGGGTCGCGACCCCGTAGCGGGCGAGGGCGCCGGCGACGTCGAGGCCGGAGAACTTGCTGCCGCCGTGGCCGTGGATGAACACCAGCACCGGGGCCGGACCGGAGCGGTGCTTGGGCACGAACAGCCAGAACGGCACCGCCTCGGCGCGCGGCGGCTGGGCCAGATCCCAGACCTGGCGGTACAGCGGCAACATCCCGCCGTCGGCGTCGGTGCGCGGGTAGAACTGCGGCGACGGCAGCTCGCCGACCACCGTGAAGTCGACGAACGAGAAGTTGTCGACGAAGCTCTGGCTGGCGGCGCCGTTGCCGCCCTCGACCGTGGTCAAGAGCGGCAGGAGCTGCGCGCCGGTGACCACCGTGGGCGTGGCGCCGACGACGTTGGTCGGCGCGACCGTGTACAGCTTCGACACCGTCGCCGGGAAGTCGGCGGCAAGGTGGGCGAGCGGGCCGAGCCCGTACAGGCCGTCGCGGACCTGTTGGTAGTCGGCGGTCAGGCTCTGGGTCGTGAAGCTCCACGTGAAGGCGACGTCGGCGAGCCCGAGCTGGTACCGCCCCAGGCAGCCGGGCAGCGCTGCGAGGTCGGCGGTCTGCGCGGTCGCGTTGATCCCGGCGAACGGCGACCGCACCGGCTTGCCGTCGACGCCGACCAGCCGCCGGGTCAGCACCACCGCGTAGGTGGTCGCCTCCCGCATCGGCATCATCGGCTTCATGATGAGCGTGTTGGTCTCGCGCTCGTAGAAGTCCATCACCTCGCCGCCGACGGTGCCGTCGCGGGTGTTGGGATGATCGAGGACGCCGTCCATGTCGGTGTCCTCGCCGGGGTCGAGCACGCCGTTGTGGTTGCCGTCCTCCTCGACCTCCTCGAAGACGATCTGGCCGTTGCCGGCGCGCGGATCGGCGGGGAACTCGTAGGTGTCGGGCAGCGCCAGGGGATAGTTGCCCTGGCCGAGATCGAGCGGCACCGCCTCGCACAGGCCGGGCGAGCCAGGGGTCACGTCGACGACCAGCACCGCGTCGTCCGCGAAGTCGGGCGGGTCCTGGTGGTGGCGATCGTAGATCACCTCGACGTCGAGCGGCGCGTCGAAGGCGACGGTGATCGGCGCGAGCGTGCCCCAGCCCGACAGCTTGTCGAGCTCGGCACGGGTCCCGCGCTCCCACGCGGTGGTGCCGGCGGCGATGCTGGCGTTGAGCCGGCGGCCGGTCGGCGACGTCGCGTCGTAGCGGGTCGCGAAGTCGTTGGGCAGCGGCAGGTCGGGGAACGGCAGGTGAAAGACGTCGAAGACGACCTGCGGCCCGTCCCCGGGGACCGCGGTGCCGAGCGCGGCCGGATCGGCGGCGCAACCAGCGACGAGCGCGCAGGCGCAGACGCAGAACGTGAGGTGGCGCATTTGCAGCCGCGGACGGTACCTGCCCGCGCCGGCCGGGGCAACGCCCGCGGTTCACGCGCCCGCGATGGCGATCAGTCGACCATCAGTTGACGATCAGTCGTAGTACTCGGCGCCGAGGTGGGTGATGAGCTGATCACCCTTGATGTACCGCAGCGTGTTCTTCAGCTTCATGAGCTGGATGAACAGGTCGTGCTCCGGGTAGATGTCTGCCGCCGGCGTCATCGGCATCTTCCAGTAGAACGACAGCCACTCCTGCACGCCCGACATGCCGGCCCGGGCCGCGAAGTCGCTGAACAGCGCGAGATCGAGGACGATCGGCGCCGCCAGGATCGAGTCGCGGCAGAGGAAGTTGACCTTGATCTGCATCGGATAGCCGAGCCAACCGACGATGTCGATGTTGTCCCAGCCTTCCTTGTTGTCGCCGCGCGGCGGGTAGTAGTTGATGCGGACCACGTGCGAGTAGTGGCCGTAGAGGTCGGGGTACAGGTCGGGCTGGAAGATGTGGTCGAGCACGCCGAGCTTGGTGACCTCCTTCGACTTGAACGAGTCGGGGTCGTCGAGGACCTCGCCGTCGCGGTTGCCGAGGATGTTGGTCGAGTACCAGCCCTGCAGCCCGAGCAGGCGGGCCTTGAAGCCGGGCGCCAGGATCGTCTTCATCAGGGTCTGGCCGGTCTTGAAGTCCTTGCCGCCGACCGGGACCTTGTTGATGCGGGCCAGCTCGATGAGCGCCGGCGTATCGACCGACATGTTGGGGGCGCCGTTGCAGTACGGCACGCCCAGCTTGAGGAAGGCGTAGGCGTAGATCTGCGACGGGGCGATGTCGTCCGACGACGCGGCCAGGCCGGCCTCGAACGCCTCCAGCGTGTCGTGGGTCGCGGTCGGCTTCTTGTAGACCTCGGTCGAGCCGCACCACACCGCGACCAGGCGATCGCAGCCGCGCTCCTCCTTGAACCGGACGATGTCGGCCATGAGCTGCTCGGCGAGGTCGAGCTTCGAGGTGCCCTTCTTGACGTTGGGCCCGTCGAGGTTCTTGCACCACTTCTGCTCGAACACGGCGGTCATCGGCTTGACCTGCTCGAGCTCGTCCTTGAGCTGATCAAGCAGCTTCGACTCGAGCACGCCGGCGCGGACCGCGGCCTCGTAGGCGTTGTCGAGGAAGATGTCCCAGCCGCCGAACTCGATGTCGCCGAGCTGGGCCAAGGGGATGTAGTCGTTGATCTTTGGCGTGAGGTTCTCGGTCCGCTTGCCGAGCCGGATCGTGCCCATCTGGGTCAGCGACCCGATCGGCTTGGAGATCCCGCGGCGCACTGCCATGACGCCGGCGATGAACGTGGTGGCCACCGCGCCCATACCCGGCGTGAGGATGCCGAGCTTGCCGGTGGCGGGTTTGACGTCGACGCCTTGCTTGAGTGGCATGTAGGGTCACGGGTTACTTCGGATCGGGGGTCGATGCAAGGGTCCGCGCCACCGCGCCGGCACCTGTCGGATGTTCGACAAATCCGCCCCTTTCGGCCGCCCTGGGCTTCAGGTATTCGCAAGCCCGCGGGCCATCCGCGCCGGGTCGTCGGTCATGATGCCGTCGGCGCCGAGCGCGATCAGGCGGCGGGCCTCGCTCGGATCGTTGATGGTCCAGAAGTCGACGCGCATGCCGAGCCGGTGGCACTTGTCGATGAAGGCCGGGCGGTCGAAGCGGATCGGGCCGGCGCGGACGGGGACCTGGGCCGCGACGCCGAGGAACGGCAGCCGCTCGATCACCCGCACCGGCAGGGCCAGCAGGGTGAGCACCTCGGCCTGGGCCAGCGCGGTCTCGCCGCCGTAGCCGCGTCGGCGGATCGCGAGCAACGTGCGGGCCTGGAAGCTGGCGAGCGTGACCCGGTCCTCGGCCTTGCACCGGCGTAGCAGCGCGAGCAGCGGCTTCACCATCGGCGGCTGGGCCTGCTTGACGTCGACGTTGAGCCGCACGCCGGGCAGCTCGATCAGCAGCTCCTCGAGGCTGGGCGGGTGGAAGCCAAGGCCGGCGTGGGGCCGGCTGCCGTCGGCGGCGACGAAGCCGCGGCCGACGTCGAAGGTCCGGGCCTCGGCCAGGTCGAGATCGCGCCAGGCCCTGGCGACGCCGGCCATGCGCTCGCCGGTCGGGTCGTGCGAGACCAGCGGGTGGCCGTCGCGGGTCAGGTGGACGTCGAGCTCGAGCGCGTTGACGCCGTCGAACTCGAGCGCGCGCCGGAACGCCGGCAGCGTGTTCTCGGGCAGCTCGGCCGAGGCCCCGCGATGCGCGTACAGGCGGAAGGAGCGCGACACGCGGCTGCTATAGCGCAATGCTATACCCGGGACATGTCGGCTCGATGTGGATCGACGAGTCGCGCACGCCTCGCAGCCCTGGCCGGGGCGGTCGGGCTCGCGCTGGCCGCACGCGCGGCAACGGCGCGCGCCGACGTGGTGGTCGTGAAGGGCAACGCCCTGCGGCCGACCGCCGTCGCGGCGCTGTCCGAGGCCGAGCGCGCGATGATCGTCTGCTGGCGCGCCGCCCCGCCGACCACCGTGCGCGTCGCGCTCGCCATCGACGCCCGCGGCCTGGTCACCGCGACCGCGATCACCCCCGCCGCCGCCGCCCAGTGTGCCGCCGGCGTGCTCGCCGTCTGGCAGGTGCCGGGCGGGGTGTGGCAGGGCGAGATCGACGTCGCGTCGCGCATCGGCGCCGACGATCTCGCCGGCGCCATCAGCCGCCAGTTCGCCGACCGCGGCGACGTCATCCGCGCCTGCCAGGCCGCCGCGCCCACCGCCAAGGGCCCCGCCACCATCCGGGTCAAGGTCCACCCCGAGGGCGAGCTCACCGACATCGTCGTGAGTTCCAAGCTCGGCAAGGCCGTCGACCGCTGCATCGCCACCGCCGTCGCCGGCCTCCGCCTCGACCCTCTCGCCACCAGCGAGATCGTCGCCTACCAGCTCGCCGTGTCCTTCGCCGGCGCCCGCTCGTCCGGCCCCGGCCCCGGCCCCGGCACTGCCACCGTCCCCGGCGACGGCCCGGTCGCGCCCGGCTCGGTCAGCGGCCCGCTCGACGCCATCCAGGTCCAGGGCGTCATGCACACCGCCCAGACCCGCCTCGCCGCCTGCATGAAGGGCGCCGCCGCCACCGCGACGCTCGACCTCCGCTTCACCATTCGCGCCGCCGGCACCACCAAGAACGTCGTCGTCAAGGACGCCACCAGCACCGTCATCGATCAGCCCTGCATCGCCAAGCTCATCGCCGGCCTCAAGTTCCCCAAGTCCTCCGGCGAGACCCGCGTCGTCCTCCCCCTCGTCCTCCACTGACCCAGGCTCCGCCCGATCCCTTCCTACGCCTCGCCGCGACCCCGCAGCTGTCCTTCCGCGAGCGAGATCAACTCCAGGACTCTTGCGGGCGCGGCGGTTTCTCCTGCGACCTGGGTGAGGAAACTCGGCGCTACCCGCCACAGCTGGCCCTCGGCGTTGACGACCGTGACGGACTTCCGGTTGAGCCGGACCACCGTCGCGACCAGCTCGTGGCCGCACTCGGGCTGGAACGAGACGCGGTCACCGACCTGGAACTTCGCGATCGTCTCGTGGTACCGGCTCTGCCGCAGCAACTTGATGCGCTCGACGACGCGGTGGTTCAGTGCAACCAGTTCGGCTTCAGTGAGTTTGGTCAGGTCGATGTCCATTGCGGGCTCCTGTCGCGGGACGATAGCTCCGGCGTCTGACGGTCGTGGTCGCCCCTTCGCCCGATGGCATCAACGCCCGCGGGCATCGGAGCGACGACGACGGCAACCTTCATGACCCCGGCCGCAGGTCGAC